>NZ_JBEXCV010000222.1:0-11059 GCF_040605455.1 Embleya sp. NPDC005575
GAGGCCACCGAGCCGCCCCGCCGGGCATGACATGCGTCCCCGTCCCGGTGTGCTCGTGCACCGGGTAGGCCCCGGACGGCGCGGCCGGTCGGCCCGCCGCCGTGGCGTCACGCCCGTGGGTGGGCCATTCCTGGTGCGGCAGCGACTTGCCGCGCGTGACCGTCGGCGGGCTCGGTGCGCCCAGGACCACGATCAGGAAGTACGCGCACAGTGCGAACAGGACCAGCACGCCGACGTTGACCGCGCTTTGCTCGACCCGGGCCCCGGCCGGGATGTCGGCGAACCCGCCGCCGTCGTAGGCGAGAGCACCCAGCGCCACGGTGACCCCGGCGATCCCCTGCACGGCGAGCACCCCCAGCGCGGCCCGAGTGATCACCCGGGCCCTCGGTGTGGGCCGCCCCGCATGGGTCACCAACAGCACCGCGCCGGCGAGCAGCGCCGGCGTGAGGACGTCGAGCAGCGCGGACTGACCGCCATAGGCCCGTGCCCGGAAGCCGTGCACCCCCGACCCCACACCGAACAGGACGCGCAGCGCGTCGACCGCCAATTCCAACGCCACAAACCCGACCAGCGCCCATGCCGCCGGCTCCCGCAAACGATCCGTTTCCTGCCGCATCCGACTGCCTCCCCGTGGCCACGTTCGCGGCTCAGGGTAGACGGGCACGGGCGCCGCGGCAGGAGCCGCGTCTCGGCGAGGCGCGGAGAGCGGCCGACTCAGAGCCGATCGAGGGCATCCTGCACGGTCATCCCGTCGGCGAGGTCGCCGGTGACCAGGTCGGTGCCGACCGGCGCGTCGCCGACCTCGGTACCGACGCTGTTGGACAGCGGGTTCACACCGCCGCCGTTCATCGGGTTGAGCTGCGCGCGCTGCACGGCGCCGAGCACGGCCTCGGTCGCGACTGCGGCACCCTTGCCGGCGGCGGGTACATCGGTCCGAGAGATCCCGTCGGGCACGGCGGGCGCGGCCGCGGCACTGCCGGCGATGCCGAACGCGGCGGCGGCGCCGAGAGACGTGGCGGCAAGCGCGGTACGAAGAACGGAGGACATAACGGTGGCCCTTCCCTGTCGACCAGAGGATTGACCACGCAACGTAGCCACTCGGCTACGAGAAGCGCAATTCGGCGCCCCGTGCGCCGATGTCCCGAATCCGCTTCGAATTCGACGGAACCGTCACAGCCTCATCCGCCGTCCCTGCCGATGAGACACACCCGGCTCGGGACACATCACCACCGATCGACACAACTGCACAGCGGAAGCCGGCGGCGGAAAGCCGGCACGGAGGCGCCACCGAGATGGCGAACAACCGAGCAGGTACCACCCGTGCGGGTGTCAGGCGACGAGTTCGGCGAACGCCTCGTCGGCACCGAAGCTCAGCGCGTCGTCCTCGCGCAGCCGGCGCAGCGCGCGCCAGATGCTCGACTTGACCGTGCCGACGCTGCAACCGAGCACCTCGGCCACCTCCGGGTCGGTACGACCCTCGTAGTAGCGCAGCACCAGCATGGTGCGCTGCGGTTCGGGCAGCTTGGCCAGCGCCCGCCACAGCACCGCGCGCAGCTCGGTGTCGCCCATCGAGTCCGAACCGTCGGGACGCTCGGGCAGCTCCTCCGAGGGGTACTCGTTGATCCGACGCCGCCGCCAGGCCGATATGTGCAGGTTGGTCATCGTGCGGCGCAGGTAACCACCCAGCGCGGCCTTGTCCTGGATCCGACCCCACGCCTGGTACGTGCTCATCAGCGCGCTCTGCAACAGGTCCTCGGCCTCGTTGCGGTCACCGGTGAGGTGGTACGCGGTGGCGAACAGGGCCGACCGGCGTTCCCGGACGTACGCGGTGAATTCGTCGTCGACACTGTCCGTGCACGGAACGCTACGCGCGTTTCCGTTCAGCGGAGCGAGGGCGACGACGGTACGGCGGTTGTCCTTGCGGATGCCCTGCGACTGCGTCTGGGACTGCATGACTTCTCCCCCGGTTCGGCGCTCGTTCACGATGTACAGCCTGCTGGGCGGGCTTCATCGTCACGTCGGCGAGCTGTCACAGGTATGCAACAGCGGCCTCGGTCGGCGAACCGGAAGGGGCCTCCCCGTGTTCTTCCCAGCCGTGACGTCAGACACAATGGCCTGCGTGCCCTACCTGCTGCTTATCGAGGATGACGAGTCCGTGCGAACCGGACTCGAACTCGCCCTGGGGCGCCAGGGCCATCGCGTGGTCACCGCTGCCACCGGTGAGGCCGGCCTGGAGCGGTGGCGCGAGCAGCGTCCCGACCTGATCGTGCTCGACGTGATGCTGCCGGGCATCGACGGCTTCGAGGTGTGCCGGCGGATCCGCCGCACCGACTCGCTGCCGATCATCCTGCTGACCGCGCGCAACGACGACATCGACGTGGTGGTCGGGCTGGAGTCCGGCGCCGACGACTACGTGGTCAAGCCGGTCCAGCCGCGCGTACTGGACGCCCGGATCCGCGCGGTGTTGCGTCGCGGCGAGCGCGAGGTGTCCGACGCGTCGGTGTTCGGCGACCTGGTGGTCGACCGCAACGCGATGACGGTGACCAAGGCCGGCGAGGAACTCCAGCTCACCCCGACCGAGTTGCGGCTCCTGGTCGAACTGAGCCGGCGCCCCGGCCAGGCGCTGTCCCGGCAGCAATTGCTGCGCCTGGTGTGGGAGCACGACTACCTCGGCGACTCGCGTCTGGTGGACGCGTGCGTCCAGCGGCTGCGCGCGAAGGTGGAGCAGACTCCGTCCGCACCGACGCTGATCCGCACCGTCCGGGGCGTCGGTTACCGCCTCGACCCGCCCCAGTGACGGGCCGGCCGCCGCTGGTACGCCGCGTCGTCCGCCGGGTCGCCCCGACCCTGAAGCTGCGCTCGTTGCGGTTTCGGGTGCTCGTCGCCTTCGCGCTGGTCGCGCTGATCTCCGCGGTCGCCGCGTCCGGGATCGCCTACTGGCTGACTCGTACCGCCGTCCTGGAGCGCGCGCAGGACTCGGTGCTCACCGAGTTCCGGGACAACCTCGGTCGGGTCTCCGCGAACCTGCCGGAGAAGCCGGACCAGGCCGACCTGGGGCCCGCCGTCGATCAGATGCGGGAAAGCAGCTTCGGCTACTCCGTGGTCCTGGTCGGCGTGGACGGCCGCCCGGTCGCCTCCAACCCGACCCGGTTCCCGCTGGAACGGGTGCCCGCCAGGCTGCAGCGCGTGGTGCAGACCGCCGACAACAACGGCGGCTTCCACATGTACTTCCAGCGTATCGACATCGACGGGCAGCCCTACCTCGTCGGCGGCACCCGGGTGGTGCCCAACGGGCCCACCGGCTACATGTTCAAGTCGCTCAAGGACGAGCAGGCCGACCTCAACTCGCTGGCCCGCTACCTGATCGTGGGCACCCTGCTCGCGCTCGGCGCGGCGGCGGTCGTCGCGGTGTTCGCCGCGCGGCACATCCTGCGCCCGGTACGCCGGCTGGGCCACGCCGCGCGCGAGTTGGGCGCGGGCCGCCTGGACACCCGGCTGGACGTGCGCGGCTCGGACGAACTCGCCGACCTGTCCCGCACCTTCAACGACGCGGCGGAGAAGCTGGAGCGCAGCGTCGCCGAGCTGCGTGCGTTGGAATCCTCCTCGCGCCGGTTCGTCGCGGACGTCTCGCACGAGCTGCGCACCCCGCTGGCGGCGATGACCGCGGTCAGCGAACTGCTCGAGGAGGAGGCGGACAGCCTCGGCGAGCAGGGCGCGCCCGCCGCGCGGCTGGTGGTCGCCGAGATCGAGCGGCTGGCCACGCTGGTCGAGGACCTGATGGAGGTGTCCCGCTTCGACGCGGGCACCGCGGCGCTGGTGGCCGACGAGGTGGACATCACCGACCTGGTCACCGCGTGCCTGGACGCCCGCGCCTGGATGGACGCGGTGGACCTGCGGGCACCCCGGGGCATCCTGGCCAAGGTGGACCCGCGCAGACTGGACGTCATGGTCTCCAATCTGGTCGGCAACGCGTTGCGGCACGGCGGCTCGCCGGTGACCGTCGAGATCCACCACGAGCCGCGCGCGACGGTCCCCGGCATGCTCGCCGGTCCGGGCGAGGAGGACCTGGTGATCGAGGTCTCCGACACCGGTCCCGGCATCCCCGAGGACGTGCTGCCGCACGTGTTCGACCGTTTCTACAAGGCGGACAGCTCGCGGGCCCGTTCCGAGGGCAGCGGATTGGGCCTTTCCATCGTGATGGAGAACGCCCGTATCCACGGCGGTACGGCGTTCGCCTCGAACATGCCCGGGGGCGGCGCCAAGTTCACCCTGCGCCTGCCGTTGGTGCCGCCCGAGCTCGAAGAGATAATCGACCCGGACGAAGGGGTCGAGGACGACGGCGTGCACGCCGACCTCGACGCGGAGTACGCCGAGAATGCCGAGAACGCCGGGCCTGCGGAACAGGTCGGGTCGAACCTCGGCGACGTCGGAGGCATCCGTTCCGGCAGGCACGACGAGCGAGGAGGCAGGCGTTGAGACCTCGTCGGCGGCTCCCGATCGTGGTGTTCGCGACGACGGGCGTGCTCGCCGCGCTCACATCGTGCGGGATTCGGCCGACCGAGGGACCGGTGGGCGCCGGGAAGCCGGCCAACCGGACGGCGCCGTCCGCGCAGAGCCAGTTGCCCGGCTCGGAGCGGCACATCGTGTATCTGGTGAAGGACAACCGACTACAGGCGCTGCCCCGGGGCGGCCGGCTGCTGCTGCGGCCGAACGAGGCGGTCCCGGACAAGGCGCGCATCGACCAGGTCAACCAGCTCCTGGAGGAGCTGCACCTGGGCCCCAACGACGCCGAGGCGCTGGACGGATACACCACCGCGCTGCCCGCCGGCGGCCTGACTGCGGCGGATCGGCGCGACGGCGACCCGCCCGCCCTGTTCCGGCTGGACGCGCCACTGTCGGCGCTGGCCACGATCGCGCTCGGCCAGGTGGTCTGCACGCTGCAGAGCGCGTCCGGCGGTGACACCGTGCTGCTCGCCGGGCGGCGCACCGCGCCGGAGAGCTACCGGTGTGAGAGCTATCTCGACATCAGCCGCAAGAACGCGGCCACACCGCCCCCCGGCACCCGGCCCTCCGGCTCGCCGTCGGCGTTCGAGAAGGACTGGCCGCAGGCCGCCCGCCCCTCCGGGAAGACCCTTACTTCCCAAGGCGGATGACCGGTCGGGCCCTGCGACGGATGTGTCCGGATGCGGATCCGCCTACCTTCGAAGTACGACGACGCCGTATCCGCAGTCGTCGCATCGAGGAGGCACCATCATGACCATGAGCACCGCGATTCTCAGCCGCCCGCGGCACGGCCGCCGGATCGCCGGCGTCTGCGCCGGGATCGCCCGCCGCTACGGCTGGTCCGTCACCACCGTGCGGGTGGTGTTCGTGTTGTCCTGCCTGCTGCCGGGCCCGCAATTCCTGCTGTACATCGCGCTGTGGATCCTGCTGCCCCAGGACTGAGCCGGGCGGCAGGGGGCACGGCCCGACCGCGCCGGCGCCTATCATCCGATCAACGGATGGGTAGGCGGGTCGATCGAGTGGTCTTGCGGGACCGGAGGATTCCGGGCCGTGCGCTCGGTCGGGGGGCGGGGACATGCAACCGGGAAGCACGCACAACAAGAACCTCATCGTCACCATGTCGGTGTTCGCCGGCGTATTGGTGACCTTGATCGGGCTGGTGCTGAGCGGCACATTGGCGGTCGAGGCCGGGCGCACGCAGGCGATGAACTCGAAGCAGTACAGCGACCGCGACGTCGAGGACACCCGAGGGTTCTGGGATCAGAACCGGCAGGACGAGGCCAAGCCCCGGGGCAACGAGATCTCCCCCGGCCAGCAGCAGCCGCAACTGCCCGACCAGGAGCAGCAACGCCCCGAGGCGGACTTCCGCCAACCGCCGACGATCCAGGCGCGCCGGGTGGCCGCGCCGTACACCGAGCCCGACACGGCGATCCGGGGCAAGATCTTCTTCCGGATGCCGGACGGCGTCGCCGAATGCAGCGGCACCGTCGTGCACCACCCCAGCGGGAACATGGTGTGGACGGCGGGGCACTGCCTGCACGGGGGCCGGAACGGGACCTTCTACGACCGGGTCACGTTCGTGCCCGGGTACAACGGCGCGGGCCGCACGCCGGCCGAACGCGAGCCGTACGGGCGTTGGCCGGCCCGGCGGACCACGGTGAGCAACCAGTGGGCGCAGAACGCCGATCCGGGCGGCAAGGACGCGAGTGCGTCGCCGTACGACTACGGCGCCTTCATCGTCGACTCGCGCGCCGGTCGCACGCTGGAGGACGCGGTGGGGCCGGGCGCGGACGTGTACTGGAACGCACCCCGACACCTTCGCGTGCAGTCGTTCGGCTACCCGGGCGACACGCCCTACGACGGCACCACGCTCTACACGTGCTCGTCTCCGACCACGGACTTCCGCGAGGATGGCTGGCCGCAACCGGACATGTTGTGGATGGGCTGCACGATGACCGGCGGCTCCTCCGGCGGGGGTTGGTTCGCCGAGGTGAACGGGCGAAGTTTCCTGGTCAGCAACGTCTCGCTCGGGGTGACCTCGCCGACGTCGCACACCATGACCGGACCGTATCTGGGGAACGTGGCGAAGGACATGTACGACTCGCTGTAGCGCGTGCGCGGCAACGATCGGGCGGCCGCCGCCCGGGCATGACGAAGCCGTGTCCTCGCGCAGGATCGACACGCGATGGACACGGCTCGTGCCGCGGCAGGACCGACCGGTTCCGCACCGACGACCCGGCTCGGCGGCAGGGGCAGAACCCGATGCGGATGCTAAAGGGGCAGACCCTCGAGCGGCGACCCGCCCAGCGGGGAAGCGCCTGTCGACAGCTTCTCGGTGGGCAGCGCGCTGAGCGGCGAGCCCAGGCCGCCCTTGGCCGGGCCGCTCTGCTCGGCGGCCATGTCGCCCATGCCCTGCTCCATGTTGTGGGCAGTGTTCTCGGCCACGTTCGCGGCCAGGCTGTCGAGGGGCGACTGGCCCGGGGTGAGCACCTTGCCGGCGGGAAGTACGTCGGTCACCTGGCTCACCGGGAACGGCGCGGCGGCGGCGTCCGGCATGGCCGGCTGGGCCGTCGAGGCGGACGGCGACAGCTCGTCGACCAGGCCGACCGGCGGCGCCGCACTCGCGGAGCCCGCAGCTCCCGCTGCCAGTGCCGCACCGAGTCCGGCCGTGATGGCCGCCTTACGCGTTACCGATCGCATGTGCATCCTCGGGTTCTCGATTCGGGCGGGGCAAAGCACACCCCGTAACGAAGTGAGACCGCAACGTAGCGAACCGGACGCGGGATACGCAAAACGCCCCTTCGGGTCAGGCGGGACCGTTCGCCCGCGCGCGGAAGGGGCCCGGGGCGCGCCCGCGATCCGCATGGCTCCGAATCGGGCGGGCGCACCCGCGAAAGGTCAGTTCCGACCGAAAAGCCATTCCGACTTGAGCACGGCATAACCGGGCTTGATCACCTCGTTGATCATCGCGAGGCGCTCGTCGAAGGGCAGGAAGGCGCTCTTCATCGCGTTCACGGTGAACCACTGCAGGTCGTCCAGGCCGTAGCCGAACGCCTCGACGAGGTGTTCGAACTCCCGCGTCATCGACGTACCGCTCATCAAACGGTTGTCGGTGTTCACGGTCACCCGAAAATAGAGTCGGCGCAGTAGGCCGATCGGGTGATCGGCGTAGGACGTGGCAGCGCCGGTCTGCAGATTCGAGGTCGGGCACATCTCCAGCGGGATGCGCTTGTCACGCACGTACGCCGCGAGCCGGCCGAGTTCGACGCTGCCATCGTCCTTGACCGTGATGTCGTCGATGATCCGCACGCCGTGTCCGAGTCGGTCCGCGCCGCACCACTGGAGCGCCTGCCAGATCGACGGCAGGCCGAACGCCTCGCCGGCGTGGATGGTGAAGTGGTTGTTCTCCCGCTTGAGGTACTCGAACGCGTCCAGGTGACGCGTGGGCGGGAAGCCCGCCTCCGCGCCGGCGATGTCGAAGCCGACCACGCCCAGGTCGCGGTGCCGGTTGGCGAGTTCGGCGATCTCCAGCGAGCGGGCCGCGTGCCGCATCGCGGTGAGCAGCGCGCCGACCTTGATCCGGTTGCCGGCCTCGGCCGCGCGGCGCTCGCCCTCGCGGAAGCCCTCGTCGACCGCCTCGACCACCTGGTCCAGGGTCAGGCCCGCGGCCAGGTGCTGCTCGGGCGCGTAGCGGATCTCGGCGTAGACCACGCCGTCGGCGGCGAGGTCCTCGGCGCATTCGGCGGCGACGCGGAACAGACCCTCGCGGGTCTGCATCACCGCCACGGTGTGGTCGAAGGTCTCCAGGTAACGCTCCAGCGAGCCGGAGTCGGCGGCCTCGCGGAACCAGGTGCCGAGCGCTTCGGGGTCGGTGGTGGGCAGGCGGTCGTAGCCGACCGCCTCGGCGAGTTCGATGATCGTGGTGGGACGCAGCCCACCGTCGAGGTGGTCGTGGAGCAGGACTTTGGGGGCACGCCGGATCTGCTCGACCGTGGGCGAGACAGCGGGCGTGTTCGGGTGGCTGCTGTACATGAAAGGACTTTACTGCCTACGCGCGTAGATCATGCTGCTTTTTTGGGCGCCTTCGTCGCCGGCTCGCGAGGGGAGCACCTTTTTGTCTCCCCCGCTTCGCGCGTCGATCACTTGGGTGGGCGCGGGTCGGGGGCGCTGACGCGCCGGGGGGTGGCAGGGTGGGGGAGGGCTCAGTCCTCGGGGCGGTCCGGGTGTAGCAGGTTGCCGCGTCGGCCGAGCACGAACTCGCGGAACAAGCGCACGGGCGCGGTCTCCGGTCGGCCCGGCATCCAGGCCAGCCCGATGGTGCGAAAGGTGCGGGGCGCGGTGACGGCAAGGTGCACCGTGCCCGGGCGCGGCGCGTCGGGTGCGGGCAGCAGCGCAACGCCCAGGCCCGCCGCGACCAGGCCGCGCAGCGTCTCGGCCTCCTCGCCCTCGAAGGCGATCCTGGGTACGAACCCGGCCTCGGCGAACAGCGCGTCGGTGATCCGGCGCAGCCCGTAGCCGGGCTCCATGCACACGAACACGTCCTCGGCCGCCTCCGCCAACCGCACCCGGCGACGGCGCGCGAGCCGGTGGTCGGCCGGCACCACCAGGTAGAGCCGCTGATCGTCGAGCGCCCGCACCGCCAGATCCGGTGCGTCCGGCAACGGCGCGGTCAGGCACAGGTCGAGTTCGCCGGCCCGCATGCGCTCCAGCATCGCCGAGGCCGACGCCTGGACGAGTTGGAAGCGGATACCCGGGTGGTGCACCCGAAAGGCACGCAGCAGGCCGGGCACCGCCTCGGGCCCCATCGTGTGCAGGAATCCGAACGCGACCTTGCCGCGCGCCCCGCCCACGTCCTCGATCACCTCGTCCAGTCCGCGCTCCAGCAGCGCGAGCGCCTGTTCCACGTAGCCGAGCAGGGTGTGGCCCTGTCGGGTGAGCGCCACCCCGCGCCCGGTGCGGGCCAGCAGCGGCACGCCGACGTCGGCCTCCAACCGGGCCATCGTGCGGCTGAGCGTGGGCTGCGGGATGCCCAGGCCGGCCGCCGCTCGGGTGATGTGCTCCTCGCGCGCGACCGCCGCGAATTGCGTCAGGAGCGGGACGATGGCAGCGGAAACCTCCGCTGATCTGCTGTCATACGACATGGTATGGATTCTTGCTCAAACATGCATTGGACGCATGAAACGACGCGGCCTAGCTTCGTACTCATGCCCGCCTCGAACAGCTCATCGGACCCCGCCCCAAGCACCCTCCCGACCGCTACTTCGGCGATCCGGCACACGCGCGGTTCGCGCGCGTATCGCCGGGTGAACCTGGCGCTGTTCGCCGCGGGCTGTTCGACCTTCGCGATGCTCTACGCGACCCAGACACTGCTGCCGGAGTTGTCCGACGGGTTCGACCTGGACCCGGCCACGGCCAGCCTCTCGGTCTCGGTGACCACCGGTGCGCTGGCCCTGGCGGTGATCCCGGTAAGCATGCTGTCCGAGCGGTGGGGCCGCTCGCGGGTGATGACGATCTCCGTGTTCGGCGCCGCCCTGCTGGGCGTACTGGCCGCGTTCGCCCCGGACTTCGGCACCCTCGTGGCGCTGCGCACGGTGCAGGGTGTCGCACTGGCCGGGCTGCCCGCGACTGCGATGGCCTACCTCGCCGAGGAGGTCGACGGGCCCTCGCTGGGCTCGGCGATGGGGCTGTACGTGGCGGGCAACAGCATCGGCGGCATGGGCGGCCGGTTGGTCACCGGACTGGCGTCGGACCTGGGCGGGTGGCGGGTCGCACTGGTGGCGGTCGGTCTGCTCGCCCTCGGGTCGGCGGTCGCCTTCCGGGTGTTGCTGCCGCCGTCGCGCAACTTCACCCCGTCGACCATGAGCGCCCGGCAACTCACCGGCGTGCTGCGCTCGCACCTCGCGGATCCGGTACTGCGTCGGTTGTACCTGCTGGGCATGGTGTTCATGGCGGCGTTCGGCACGGTCTACAACTACCTCGGCTACCGGTTGCTCGCCGAGCCGTTCGGGTTGCCGCAGACGGTGGTCGGCGCGATCTTCGTGATCTACCTGGCGGGTACCTTCAGTTCGGCCGCCTCGGGCCGGCTGGTCGGCCGGATCGGGCACCGTGCGACGTTGTGGGCCGCCGCGGCGATCACCGCCGCGGGCGCGCTGCTGACCCTGCCGGACCACCTGGCACTGGTCGTGGTCGGCCTGATCGTGCTCACGGCGGGCTTCTTCGCGGGCCATTCGGCGGCCAGTTCGGCGGTCGGCCTGCGGGTCACCGAGGGCCGCGCGCAGGCATCCGCGCTGTACCTGGCGGCCTACTACCTCGGCGCGAGCGTCGGCGGCCCGATCGGTGGCGTCGCCTTCCACGGCCAGGGCTGGGCGGGCGCGGTGCTGCTCGTGCTGGTGCTGATGGCCGCGGCGGGCGCGGTGGCCCACGGCCTCAAGGGCCGGGTGGCCGGCGCGCCGGCGCCCGCACCGATTTGGCGGCTAGCTATCCCCGACTGCGCGAGGACCAACTGCAAAAGCTCGCGTGGACGGTGTTCGTCCCGCTCGCGCTCGGCCAACTCGTC
>NZ_JBEXCV010000223.1:0-10912 GCF_040605455.1 Embleya sp. NPDC005575
GTGATCAGCGGCCTGATGGGCACCGCGACGGCGGTCAACGAGCTGATAGGTACCGGGGCAGGACGCCGCGCAGGCGTGGGGCGCGCATCGGGACCTGACGGGACGTGAGGCCGCCACACGTCGCGAACGCGCCGCCGTGGCTGCCGCCGCGCGCAAGTGGGGCCTGGCGGCCGCCCCGATCGCCGCGCCCGCACCACCGGCCACCCGACCGGTGTTGCGGCCCGGCCCGGGTGTGAAGCTGCACGGCGAGCTGCCGGCCGTGGTCCACCGGGTACCCACCGACCAGCGGGTCGTCTTCCTCACCATCGACGACGGCTCGGAGAAGGACCCGGACTTCGCCCGGATGGTCCGCGAACTGAAGGTGCCGTTCAGCGCGTTCGTCAGCGGCCACCTGGTGCGCGAGAACTACGGCTACTTCCGCCGGCTGCACGAGCAGGGCGTGATGGTGAACAACCACACACTCAGCCACCCGGATCTGCGGACCTTGGGCTACGCGCGCCAGCAGCAGGAGATCTGCCGCCAGCAGGACGAGTTGACCCGCGAGATCGGCAGCACACCCAGACTGTTCCGGCCGCCCTACGGCGAGTTCAACGAGGACACCCTGCACGCCGCGTGGTCCTGCGGGATCGTCGCGTTCCCGATCTGGAACCAGGAGGCGTTTCCGGACCGGATGGAGTATCGCTACGACCACGTCTTCAAGCCGGGCGACATCATCCTCACCCACTTCCGCGGCCCCGGGCAGTGGAAGGGCGACATGACCCAGATGCTCCGCCGGGTCATCGACACGGTCACCCGCCAGGGCTTCGCCCTCGCCCGCCTGGACGACTACCTGTAGCCGTCGGGCGGCGTTCGGCCCCCGGATCGGGTCCGGCCCGAGCCGGATCCGCCGTGGGCGAAACCCTCTTGGCCCTCGGTACGCACGATGCTTGAGTGGCAGGATGGAGATCCTGGTGCTCGGCGGTACGGCGTGGGTGGGTCGTGAGGTGTCCCGACAAGCGGTCGAGCGGGGCCACCGCGTGACGTGCCTCGCGCGCGGCGAGAGTGGCGCGCCCGCCGAAGAAGCCGTGCTCGTGGCCGCCGACCGACGCGATCCCCGGGCGTACGCACCGCTGCTCGATCGCGAGTGGGACGCGGTGGTCGAGGTGTCCTGGCAGCCCGATTTCGTGCGCGGCGCGCTCGACGCGCTGGCGGATCGGGCCCGGCACTGGAGCTACGTCTCCTCGATCAACGTGTACGCCTCGCACGCCACGCCGGACGCGGACGAATCCGCCGAGCTCCTGGCGCCGACCACGCTCGGCGAGGTCGATCGCGAGCTGTACGGCGAGGCGAAGGTGGCCTGCGAGCAGGCTTCGCAGGCCGCGGTGGGCGAGCGACTGATGATCGCGCGCGCCGGCCTGATCGGCGGTCCGGGCGATCACAGCGGCCGGTCCGGCTACTGGGTGGGACGGGCCGCCCGCGATCCGCACGGCCCGATGCTGGTGCCGGACTCGCCGACGGCGCAGACCCAGGTCGTCGACGTCCGCGATCTCGCCGGTTGGCTGCTGGACGCCGCGGGAGCGGGCACCGTGGGCACCTACGACGCGGTCGGCCCCACGCTCGCGTTCGCGGATTGGATCGCGCTCTCCCGCGGCACCGGCGGGCACCACGGTCCGGTGGTCGCCGCCGACCCGCGGTGGCTGCTGGCGCAGGGCGTGATCGAGTACATGGGCGCGGATTCGCTGGCGATGTGGACGGCCTCGGCGAACTTGGCGGGCCGGTCCGCCCGCACCGGAACGGCCGCGCGCACCGCGGGACTTCGGCACCGCCCGCGCTCGGAGCTGCTCGCCGACACCCTGCGCTGGGAGCGCGAACAGGGCCTGGACCGCCCCCGCCGCACCGGCCTCGGCCCGGCCCGCGAACGCGAACTGCTGGACGCGCTGACGTAGCGGCCGGCGACCGAGTGGTCGTTCGCTTCCGGGGCCCGCGCCGGGTTCACACCACGGTTACGGTGACGCCCGCCTCCTCGATCGCGGCCAGTTCCTCCGGCGGGGCGTCCCCGTCGGTGACCAGGTGGCCGATCCGGCTCAGCGGGCAAATCCTCGCCAGGGTCACCTTTCCGATCTTGGAGTGGTCCGCGACCACGACGGTGTGACTGCTGCGGTCGGTGAAGGCCCGGTCGGTGGCGGCCTCCAGCTGGTCGTGGGTGGTGCAGCCGTGCGCGGCGCTGATGCCGTCCACGCCCAGGAACGTCACGTCGGTGAAGTAGTCCGCGAGGGTCTTCTCGGCGATCGGGCCGACCAGTTCGTAGCTTTCGTTGCGCGCGGTGCCGCCGATGACGACGAGCGTGACGTCCTTGTGCAGGACCATCTCGGCCGCGATGTTCACCGCGTTGGTGACGATGGTGACGGGTCCGCGGTCGGCGAGGATGCGGGCGATCTCGGTGGCGGTGGATCCTCCCGTCAGCCCGACCACGGCCTTGGCCGGCACCAGTGCGGCGGCGGCCCGGGCGATGGCCAGCTTCTCCGGTCGGCGGCGCTCGCTGCGGTACTGCATCGGCGTTTCCAGGCCGATGTTGCCCACGGACGCGCCGCCGTGGGTGCGGCGCAACAGGTTCATCGCGTCCAGGTGCTGGAGGTCGCGCCGAACCGTGGCGCCCGAGACCGTCAATATCTCGGACAGCTCCTCGACGCTCACGCTCCCCTTCGCGGAGACGTGTTCGAGGATGCGCGCATGGCGCTCAGTTCTCAGCATGTGCGCAGCATATCCGTGCGCATTCGCGCAGTCACCGGGATTCCTGGAGCGGGTTCGATACGCGATATTCCGGCGTCGGAGCGACATCTCTTCTGCGCACCCTGCGCAAAGACGATCCCTTGACATGACGAATGTTGCTCGATTTACTGCTGCGACGCCGAGGGCAGTGCATTCGGCGTCAAAGGTACGCCCAGCCGGTAGGCGGCGCGAAGCCGCAAGCCCGGACAAAGTCGCCAGGATGTCCGCGATGTTTGCGGACCTCCGAGGCGGGGACGTGTCCTCCGCATCTGGAGTTCGATGATGAACACCTTCCTCCCGCGCAGATCGGCCCGACGCCTCGCCGCAGTCACGGCGACCACCGCGGCGATCGCGGGCACCCTGTTCCTCTCGGCGTCCGCCGACGCGAGTAACGCTCCGGGCTCGAGCACCAAGGCGAGCACGAACGCCGCCGCGACCGCGAAGGCCGCCGCGATCCCCCTGCCGCCGACGCACGCGAACTTCGACTACCAGATCGGCGGCGCCTACACCCCGCCGGCCGGAGTCGACGTGGTCACCCGCGATCACAGCGCCACGCCGGCGCCCGGGCTCTACAACATCTGTTACGTCAACGCCTTCCAGGCCCAGCCCAACGCGGAAGGCGACTGGCCCGCCGACGTGTTGTTGCGCCGCGGCGACGGCTCGATCGTCTACGACGGCCAATGGAAGGAGGCCCTGCTCGACCTGCGCACCGCCGACAAGCGCACCGCCGTCGCCCAGAAGGTCGACGCCCTGATCGACGAATGCGCGGGCAAGGGCTTCCAGGCCGTCGAGCCGGACAACTACGACAGCTTCACCCGCTCCGAGGGTCTGCTCAACGACGGGAACGCCCAGGACTACATCGCGTTGCTCTCCGCCCACGCGCACCAACGCGGATTGGCGATCGGCCAGAAGAACACCCCCGAACTGGCCGCGAACCGCACGGCCCTGGGACTCGACTTCGCCGTCGCCGAGGAATGCGGCCAGTGGAAGGAATGCAGCGACTACACCGATCACTTCGGCGACAACGTGATCGTGATCGAGTACACCGCGAAGGGCTTGTCCAACGCGTGCTCGCAGTGGGGCGACAAGCTCAGCATCGTTCGCCGTGACCTCGGCGTCAGTCCCGTAGGGGACGGGAAGTACGTGCGCGAGACCTGCTGATTTCCCCACCGCCCGCGGCCCGGCACGCCGTTCGTTCGCATCCGGAGCCGGGCCGCGTGCCCGGCCCGCCGCGCGCCCTCGCCGCGGCTGCGGCCCCCGCCCCACCGGCGCCTGCGGACATGTGTCCCGAGCGCGCGTTCGCCCCGATCGCCGTCCCCGGGTCCGCCCGTGCCGCCGATCCGTGCGCCCGCGCGACCCCCTCCGCCCGTCCCCGCCCCGGCGTGAGTGGCCCCCTTCCCTCGTCCCGCGCGCACCGCGGGACCGGGCTCACGCGTTTCGAAGTCTCCTGGAGGTCCAGTGGTTTTCGGCCGGCACCATCCCGCAGGTCCCTCCCGCCGCGGCGTGCTGCGCGTCGGCGCCGGGGCCGCGGTCGCCGCGGCGCTGTCCGCGTGCGCCGGCACCGACGGCGGCGTGGGCGCCGACGGGCGCGTCACCATCGAGATGTGGCACGGCCAGACGGACACCGGCCGCGCGGCCCTGGAGGGCCTGGTGGAGAAGTTCCACCGCGCCCAGTCCGGCATCCGGGTCGACCTCGGCGGCGGCGTGCTCGCCGACGCGATGTTGCAGAAGATCACCGCCGCACTCGCCGCCGGCTCCTACCCCGACATCGCCTACGTCTTCGGCTCCGACCTGGCCGGAGTCGCCCGCAGCCCCAAGGTCGTCGACCTGAGCGAGACTCTGCACTCGGGTCCCACCCCCTGGGAGAACTACTGGGAGTCCGCCCGGGCGGCGGTGACCGTCAACGGCAAGGTGCGGGCGGCGCCCGCCGTACTGGACGCGCTCGCGGTGATCTGCAACAAGCGGCTGTTCGAGGACGCCGGCGTCCCGCTGCCGCAGCCGGGCTGGACCTGGAACGACTTCCTGGCCACGGCGCAGCGGCTGACCGACGCGCAGCGCGGCGTCTTCGGCACCGGCTGGCCGGGGGTGGGCGACGAGGACACCGTGTGGCGGCTGTGGCCGATGGTGTGGGACCTGGGCGGCGACGTGGTCGCCGCGGACGGTCGCAACATCGGCTTCAAGGACGTCGGGGTGCGCGCGCTGGAGACCGTGGACGCGCTCGCCCGGAGCAAGAGCGTCTACATCGACCCCAAGCCCGGCAGCGAGCAGATGTACCAGGTCTTCGGGTCCGGCCGGATGGGCATGGTGCTGACCGGCCCGTGGCAGATCCCGGACATCACCCAGGCGGAGATCGACTACCACGTGGTGCCGCTGCCCACCTACAGCGGCCGACCGCTGACCATCTGCGCGCCGGACACCTGGACGGTCTTCGACAACGGTGGCACCCGGGTACGAGCCGCGCGCACCTTCGTGTCCTGGCTGAACCAGCCGGATCAGGATGTCATCTGGGACGTCGAGGCCGGCAGCCTGCCGCTGAGTCGGGCCGGCGAAGCCAGGTCCGAGTGGCGTGAGCACGCCGCGCGGACCAACGGCCTGGAGGTGTTCACCAAGGCCCTGGAGACCGCGCGTGTGCGTCCCGTGCACCCCGCCTACCCGCAGATCTCGATGGCGCTCGGCGAGGCCATCGTCTCCGTGCTGCTCGGCAAGAGCAGTCCGACCCGGGCATTGAACCGCTGCGCCGCCGCGGCCAAGGCCGCCCTCGTGATACCGCGTTGAGGAGCCCTCCCATGTCATCACTGCCCGCTCCACTCACGCTCTCGGACCAGGATCGACAACGACGCACGCTGCGCGGCAGACGCCGGCGCGAGTCGGCGACCGCGTGGACGTACATCCTTCCGGCCGTCGTGGTCATCCTGGGTCTGAGCGTGGTGCCGTTCATCTGGTCGCTGCTGCTCTCCTTCCGGGCCGACGACCTGGTCACGCCCAGCCGCTGGGTCGGCCTGGACAACTACGACGCGCTGACCCAGGACCCGCACTTCGGCCAGGCCGTGCGCAACACGCTGCTGTACACCGTGCTGTACGTGCCGCTGAGCATGGCCTTCGGGCTGTTCCTGGCACTGGTGTTGAACCGGCGCATCCGGCTGGTGGGTCTGTACCGCACGCTGATCTTCGTGCCGTTCATCATCTCGGCCACGGCCCAGGGGGTGCTGTTCTCCTTCATCCTGGACCCGGAGTTCGGCGCGGCCAACTCGGTCCTGCACGCGCTGGGGATCGGCCGGCAGGGCTTTCTCACCGACCCCGGGCAGGCCCTGCCGGTGCTGGTGGCGATCTCGGTGTGGAGCGGTACCGGCTTCTGCGTGGTGATCTACCTCGCGGCGCTCCAGGACGTACCGCCGTCGCTGCTGGAGGCGGCCCGACTCGACGGCGCCGGGCGGTGGCAACTGCTGCGCCACGTGGTGCTGCCCACGCTCACGCCGGTCACCGTCTTCCTGCTGCTGTGGCAGACGATCAACGCGCTGCAGGTCTTCGACCTGGTGTATGTGACCACCAAGGGCGGCCCGTTGGGCTCGACCACCGTCATCGTCTACTTCATCTGGGAACAGGCGTTCAAGAACTTCACCGCCGGCTACGGCGCGGCGGCCGCCTACGTGCTCGCCGTCGCCCTGCTGGTGGTCGGGGTGGGCATGCGGTTCGTGCGCGGTCGCAAGCCCGCCGCCGCCGTCGAGGGGGCCGCGCGATGACCACAACGACCGCCGTACCCGTGAAAGCGGCCCGTCCGCACAGCGATGCGCGGCCGACATCGGGCCCGCGCCGGCGCCGGCTGCTGCCGTTCAGCCCGTGGCATCTGCTGCTGGCGCCGCTGTCCCTGCTGTTCGCGCTGCCACTGGTGTGGCTCGCGCTCGGTTCGGTGATGACCAACGCGGAGATCAACCGGTTCCCACCCGCGTTGTGGCCCTCCGGGATCCATCTGGGCGGCTACCGCTACGTCCTGGGAAACGCGATGTTCCCACGCTGGTTCATGAATTCGCTGATCGTCTCGGCGGTCGCGGTGGCCTCCAACCTGGTGTTCGGGGCACTGGGCGGCTACGCGTTCGCCAGGATGCGGTTCGCGGGTTCGCGCGCGCTGATGGTGGCGATGCTGGCCACGATGGCGATCCCGTTCCAGCTCACCATGATCCCGACGTTCTTGATCATGAAGCGGCTCGGGTTGATCGACACGCTCGGCGCGCTGATCATCCCGTCCCTGGTGACGCCGTTCGCGGTGTTCATGCTCCGGCAGTTCTTTTTGTCGCTGCCGCGGGAACTGGAGGAGGCCGCCTGGATCGACGGTTGTTCCCGACTGCGGGTGCTGATCCTGATCGTGCTGCCGCTGTCCCGGCCCGCGCTGAGCACCGTCGCGGTGCTCACCTTCCTGACCACCTGGAACGACCTGACCTGGCCACTGATCGCGATCAACCACGACACCCAGTACACCCTGCAATTGGGCCTGACCACCTTCCAGGGGCAGCATCACACCCAGTGGGCGGCCGTGATGGCGGGCAACGTGATCACCGTGCTCCCGGTCCTGCTGGCCTTTCTGGGCGCGCAGAAGGCGTTCATCCAGTCCATCACCTCCAGCGGGCTCAAGGGCTGACGGGGTCACGGGAGTTCGACCCTCCCTGGGACGCCCGCCCGATCCGACCGCACCGCCGCCCGATTCGTCGCCCCACCGCACCGCAGACCGACCGCACCGCAGACCGACCGGCGGTTCACCGACCCCACCGCACCCAGGAAGCCCGATGCCGCACACCTTCGACCTACTCGTCATCGGCGACGCCAATCCCGATGTCGTCCTCGGCCCCCTCGACGAGCCGTTGGCCTTCGGGCAACGCGAACAACTCGTGCCCACCGGCCTGCTCACCCTCGGCGGATCCGCCGCGATCACCGCGTGCGGCGCGGCCCGCCTCGGGCTGCGCGTGGCCATCGCGGGCCGCGTCGGCGACGACGACGCGGGCCGCTTCGTGCGCACGGCCCTGACCGCCCGCGGCGTGGACACCACCGCGCTGGGCACGGACGCGCACCTGTCCACGCCGTTGACCACGGTGCTCACCCGCGGCGACGGCGACCGCGCCATCCTCACCGCCGCAGGCACCCTGGCCGACACCGGACCCGACGACGTGCCCGAGGAGTTGCTCACCCGCAGCAGGCACGTACACGCCGCGTCCTACTTCCTGATGCCCAAACTCGCTGCGGCCCTGCCCGAGTTGCTGGGCATCGCCCGCGCCCACGGCGCCGGCACCTCGTTGGACACCAACGACGACCCGACCGGCCGCTGGGATCTCACCGGCCTCGCCGCCGTCCTGCCCGTCGTCGACATCCTGCTGCCCAACGCGCAGGAGGCGCTGGCGCTGGCCCGGCGCACCACCGGCACCCCCGAGGAGGCCGCCGCACGACTGGCCGCGCACGGTCCGTCGGTGGTGGTCAAGAACGGCGGCGAGGGCGCCTTCGCGCACGACGGCCACACCGTGCTGCGCACCCGCGGCGTCCCGGCCCGGCCGCTGGACACGGTCGGCGCCGGCGACAGCTTCGACGCCGGCTACCTCGCGGCCCTGCTCGGCGGCGAATCGCCCGCCCGAGCCCTCGAATTCGCCGCCGCGTGCGGTGCCCTGTCCACCCGGGCGCACGGCGGCACGCCGGCGCAACCCACCTGGGACGAGGCTGTCGCAGCCCTCGCCCGCAACGGAAAGAACCAGTGATGACCCGCACCAAGATCGTCTTCGTCGGCGCCGGCAGCGTCGTGTTCACCCAGGGGCTGCTCGCCGACCTGTTTGCCTTCCCGCAGTTGCAGCAGGCGCACATCGCGCTGCACGACATCGACGCGGAGCGGCTGGCCACCGCGCGGGGCGCGGCCCGCCTGATCGCCGCCGAACGCGGCGCGGCCCCGCGGATCAGCACCCACACCGACCGCCGCGAGGCACTCACCGGCGCCGACTTCGTGATCAACATCATCCAGGTCGGCATGCGCGAGGCCACCCGCACCGACTTCGAGGTGCCCGCCCGCTACGGCCTGCGCCAGACCATCGGCGACACCCTCGGCATCGGCGGCATCTTCCGGGCCCTGCGCACCTTCCCGGTGCTCAAGGCGCTCGGCGAGGACATCGCCGAGATCTGCCCGAACGCCTGGCTGCTGAACTACACCAACCCGATGGCGATGAACGTCGGCTACCTCACCCGCGCCACCGGCCTGACCCGGGTGGTGGGCCTGTGCCACTCGGTCTACTGGACCATGCAGGGCCTCGCGGAACTGGTCGGCGTCCCCTACGAGGAGGTCGACTACCGCGCCGCCGGCGTCAATCACCAGGCCTGGGTGCTGCGCTTCGAACACAACGGCACCGACCTGTACCCGAAATTGGACGCGCTCATCGCCGAGGACGCCGAACTGCGGCGCCGGGTCCGGGTGGACATGTATCGCCGGCTGGGCTACTACCCGACCGAGACCAGCGAGCACTCCAGCGAATACGTGCCCTGGTACCTGGGCCACGACAGCGAGATCACCCGGCTGCGCCTGCCGGTGGGCGCCTATCTCGGCATCGTCGACGAGAACATGGCCGCCTACGAGGAGACCCGCCGGGCGCTGACCGCCGGCGAGCCGGTCCCGGTCGAGTCCACCATGGAGTACGCGCCACAGATCATCCACAGCATCGTCACCGGCACCCCCCGCACGGTCTACGGCAACGTGCCCAACCACGGCCTGATCGACAACCTTCCCGCCGACGGTGTCGTCGAAGTCCCGTGTCTGGTCGACGCGTTGGGCGTACAGCCGACCCGGGTCGGCGCGCTGCCCGCGCAGTGCGCCGCGCTCAACCGCGCCTACCTGAGCATGAACGACCTGGTCGTGCGCGCCGCCCTCGAAGACGACCCGCGGCACATCCGGCACGCCGCGATGGCCGACCCGGCCACCGCCGCCGCGCTACCGGTCGAGCGCATCTGGGATCTGTGCGACGACATGGCCCGCGCCCACGGCGACCTGCTCCAGCCCGCGCTGCGCGCCACGCTCGGGAACTGACGCGATGAGCGAGCTACGGGTGGGCGTCGTCGGGGTCGGGCAGCGCGCCGCCCTGGCCGTCGAGGCGCATCGGCCGGGCCGGTCGCGGGTGGTCTCCTGCGCCGACCCTGCCGCGCGCGGACGGGCCGACGCCCTCGACCTGTTCGGCCCGGACGTCCCCGTGCACAGCGACTATCGACGCATGCTCGACGATCGCCTCGACGCGGTCTTCGTGCTGACCCCGGACGATCGTCATGTCGAGCCCGGCCTGTTCTTCCTCACCGCCGGCGTGCCGGTCTTCGTGGAGAAGCCGCTGGCCATCACGGTGTCCGACTGCGACCGACTGCTGCGCACCGCCCGAGACTCGCGAACCCGGCTGTACGTCGGACACAACCTGCGGCACCTGCCGATGTTGCGGCGGATGCGCGAGCTGATCGACGAGGGCGCGATCGGCCGGGTCCGGTCGGTGTGGTGCCGGCACTTCGTCGGGCACGGCGGCGACTTCTACTTCAAGGACTGGCACGCCGAACGCGCACGCACCACCGGCCTGTTGCTCCAAAAGGGCGCACACGACCTGGACGTGATCCACTGGTTGGCCGGCGGCTACTCGCGCGACGTGGTCGCCATGGGCGACTTGGCGGTGTACGGCGCCAACCCCCGGCGCGAGCCGGTGCTCGTCGGTGCCGGTCGGGATCCGGCGCCCCGGGTCGAGGAGGAGCCGCGGGCCCAGGACGGGTTCGCGCCCGAGGTGTGGCCCCCGGCGGCGATGACCGGCCTGAATCCGATCGTCGACGTGGAGGACATCAGCCTGATGCTCACCCGCCTCGACAACGGCGTCCTGGCCAGCTACCAGCAGTGCCACTTCACGCCCGACTACTGGCGCAACTACACCGTCATCGGCGACGAGGGCCGGATGGAGAACTTCGGCGACGGCCTGGAGGACGACCACCCCTCGATCAAGCTGTGGAACCTGCGCCGCTCCGGATACCGGGCCGACGCCGACCGCGACGAGTCCGTCCCCGGCGGCGGCCTGCACGGCGGCGCGGACCGGACCCTGGTCGCGGAGTTCCTGCGCTTCGCGGTCGACGGCGGGCCCACCCGCACCTCGCCGGTCGCCGCCCGCGAGGCGGTGGCCGCGGG
>NZ_JBEXCV010000224.1:0-10845 GCF_040605455.1 Embleya sp. NPDC005575
GAGGCTTCTTCTTCCCCATACGCTCCATGATGGACATCCTCCCAAGAGGGGCAAAGCCCTCAGACAGGGTGTCCGTCAAACCGGATCAAGCCCAGTCCTACGACCGCCTTCGCTGGCGACGAACACGAGTGATCGACGCCAGCCGAGGCAAGCCAAGACATCAAATCTCACAGCACCGACCCCACCCAATCGTCACGGACATGTAGTCTATGAATCGCTGCAGTTCAGAGCTGGTACACGAGCTCCTGCGGTCGGTAAAGCCGGATGGCAGAACAGGCCGCATGACGGGCTTCGCGACCCCTCCCACCCGGGACGGCCGTTCACTCCGAACGAGAAGTACGCCGCGCTGGTCGAGGCATGCGGCTACGTCCCGGTCGCGCTCAGCGGCCAGGACTACGTCGAACTGCTGCCGGCGGAATGGCGGGTCGTCAACGACTACGGCGTCAGGGTCAAGAACCGGATCTACGACAGTCCCGAGTTGGGGCCGATGAGGCGCCGAGACTCCGGCGTCACGGCCAAACGCGGGCTCTGGGAGATCCATCGCGACCCCTACGACGCCTCGCGGATCTGGGTCCGCGACCACCGCGGCGACGGCTCGTGGGTCCAGGCGATCTGGAAGCATCTGAACCGCGTCCCGGTGCCCTTCGGCGATCTGGCCTGGGACCACGTCAGCCACAGGCTGCCCGGTGCCGCCGAGGCGGAGATCGCCGACGCCGTCGCCGCGTTGCAGCAGAGGACCCAAAGACGCGGCATCGTCGGCGCGGGGGGCTTCGATCAGATGGACCATGGGGCCATTCTCGACGATGCGTCTCGGGTGTCTCGCGGCTTTTTCCTACCGGTCGATCCGAGCCACTGAGCGTTGATGGTTGCTGAGCCAGCTCTGGCTGACCGCCCAGGCATGGCACCAGTTCGAAACAGCAGAGACGGACCAGATCAACTGAGACGACACACAGCATGCGTGGCCCGCGGACCAAATCAGCTGTGTCCGTTGTCATCCAATCAAGGCGTTTGACAGCGAACCCAGTCGTTTTGACTTCCTTGCCAGCGAACCTAGTCGTACGAGGTAGCGGGTTGGGGGTGCTGGGTGGCAGTACCGGTCAGAGTGGAGTCTGCGGAGGCGGACGTCGAGCTGTCGTACGTGGGCGCCCGTACGCGAGCGGTTTGTGTGACGGCCCGCTTCGAGGACGGGCGTCCGGTGCGGCGCTTTCGCTGCGGTTGACACTGTAATCTGCGGTCTTCTCCGCCTCGATGCCATCACTCGGCGACGAAGAGGGACGGCACGACGGCGCCCTACCGCGACGGCCCATATACCAGGAGGCGTCCACGTCGTCACGAGAGATCCGGCCGCGGCGATGGCAGCCCACTGGCTGTCTGCCGCGGCCGGACCGGCTCGGTCCTGACCGGGCTCAGTTCGACGGCGGCGGACCGCCGATGTGAACCAGCTGACCGTCCTCGGTGTCGATCACCCTTGGCGCGTTCGGGTCGTCGACCGGCACGCAGGGAGCGACCGTCCCCCTCGCAAGATCACTGTTGCCCACCGCAGTTCGCTGCTCCGATCCTTTGGGGCCGTCGAAGATCGTCTCGGTCAGCACCAGCGTTGTTCCCGGCGGGATCCGTTCCGGCCGGATCTCCTGCCAGGCCTGGCGGAAGTACGCGCTCTCCTCGTCGGTCATCAGCCGGTCCATCGGCGGCTTCACATAGTGGATCGCGGCCTCGACCGCGTCCCGGGGCAGCGTCCCATTCGGGAATCGACCTGCCGCGCAGCTCTTTCCGGCAGGAAGGTAGTCGACCTTCGCCGGTACGCCCAGCCGGCGCAGCCGAGTTTCCAGGCCTTCGGGATCGCGAAACTCGTCGATCGCGAACCTGATCGTCCCGTCCGGCTGCCGGACGACCGTGAACGGCGCCGCTTGGGCGCTCTTCCCACCCAGGACCAGCGGACCCACGACGGCGACCACCGCCGCCGCGGCACCCGAGACCACCAGCCCATACGCTCGGCGGCGCCGACGACGGGCGCCGTGGGAGTCGAGCAACGGGACCGTTGTGGCCGCTTGGGCAACCGTCTCTCCCTCGACCAGTGCGGTGAGTTCGCCCAGCAGGTCGTTCTCGAAGGCGAGCGGTGTGTTCTCGTTGCGCATCAGTGCACCTCCGCGTGCGACGTGGAGTCGGTTCGGGCTTGCGTGACGGGGTGGAGACGGTCTTGTGCGTTCCCGGGTCCGTCGTAGGCGGCAAGGCGGCGTACGAGGCGGCGGCGGGCGCGGTGTAGCCGTACGCGTGCCGCGACCGTGCCGACGTCCAGCACCCGAGCTGCTTCGGACACGCTCAAGCCGTCGACGACGACCAGCTCGAGGACGGCCCGGTCGGCATCCGGGAGGGTTCGTATCGCGCGGTAGGCCTTGCGGGCTTGCTGTTCGGCGTCCAGGCGTTCTTCGAGGCGCTGGATGTCGTCGGGGTCGGTGAGGCGGCGTCCGGCGGCCCGGCGTCGCGCGTCGGCTTCCCGTGCGGCCCTGTGGCGATCACTCGCCATGACGTTGCGGGCGACGCCGAACAACCACGCGCGTCCGCCGCCGGGGCCCCCGCGGTACGTGTGCGCCGAGCCGAGTGCCGCCACGAACACGTCGGAAGTCAGGTCGGCCGCGCTGTGCGGATCGTCGACACGCCGTGCCACGAATGCCAGCACGGTATCGAAGTGCTCACGATAGAACGCCTCGAGCGCCGCCCGGTCGCGGGCAATCGCGCGGACGTCGTGATGGTCGGGGGGTGCCAAGGTGCAGTCTCCTCCAGACGAAGCGATCGGGTCATGGATAAGTGCTTCGGAAAGGAGCCGGCGTTACACCAAAGAATCACCGAGCGGCCTCGGCGTCCCCGCGATCCGAAAGATCGAACACAGTACGAAATACCTCGACCCGGTCGGGCCCGGGCATCAGTACGTGGCCACGTTCAGCCGGCCGTCCCGCGGTTGCCGGCCAAGAGTCCACCGAGGACGAACGCGAGACCGTCCGCCGCTCGATATCGAAGCTGGGGCCGCCACCAACTGGCTGGAGGCCGCGATCGACAGCGGCGAGTTCACCCTGGACGAGCAGCTCATGCGCCTCCTCAAGGGCGAGTAGTCGTGCCCCGCCGGGTACGGCCGCTCTCGGAGTACTACGGCGACCTGGTCCGGGCCGCCCTGATCGAGGCCCGCCCGTCCGGGTTGCAGACCCGGCAACTGGTGGCCGCCACCCGCCTGAAGCCCTCGCAGGTCGCCTGCGGTGTTCGCCACCTGCGCGACGTCTCCGCGGCCGAATACCTCACCCCGATCATCTGGGGGCGCCGGCACGGGTACGTGTTCTCGGACGACCCGGCGGACTGGATCGAGTACGAGAAGCGCCAGTCTCTACCGGCTCATCGGGGAATTCTTCACCACACGAGAACAACCGGACGGCCTCGCCCGGATCTTCCGGAACTACCAGTCCTGGGCAATCACCCAGGACTGGTATCACCTCGAAGGACACGGAGCTGATCGTTTGACATCCAACCTAGTCGTCCCAGGTCAGGACGCCGCACCGGCCTAACTTCATTGTCAAAGGACAAGCTGAGATTCCTGGCACTCACGCGTCTCAACCGATCTGGTCGTCGCAGGTCACAGCCCCAGCCTCGGACCAGATCATCCGAGGCGGGACACCGGTCAAACTTCGATGGCACGAATCTGTCGGTCATCAAACTTCAGCGGCAATGGTCAAGCTTCGCTGTCACAGGACACTGTCCGTTGTCGTTCAATCGAGGCGTTTGACAGCGAACCAGGTCGTTTCGGCCTTCACGACAGCGAACCTGGTCGTGTGGGGCGAGAAGGGTGTACCGCACGCCCAGCGCCGGATTTCGACCCCGGACGTACGACTGCCACTGCTGTCGGTCCGGCGCGCGTCGGTCGACACGATGCTGAAGCGGCCGGCCGACCTGGGGGTGCAGCCATGCCGTCGGGCATCGGTCGCCCCGGACGCTGGCCGGCGGTTCGAGGGTCTGCATCGGCCGGTGCCCGGCGGGTTGGCGAGTATCCCGGGCGCGGGCCGCGCCCGTGGGTATGGTGGTGGTCGTAGGTCCGTTCGACGCAGCTCTCGGGTCGAGTTGACGACCCGGCCGGGAAGACGACGAGGAGCGAGCCATGGTCGCGAATAGCCGGATCGAACGGGCCAAGGCGTGCTATGAACGCAGCGTATTTGCCGGTGAACACGCCGGGCTCGATACGGCCGATCGCGAACTGGACGCGGTCGAGGCCGAGTTGGCGCTGTCTCGCGGACGGGTCCGGCACGCCCGGTTCCTGGCGAGGCGGGACCTGGACGCGACTGAGGATCCGGCCGAACTGCCCGCATTCGAACGCGCGTTAACGTTGTTCCGGGCCCTGGGCCAGGTGCGGGGCGAGGGCGAGTCGCTGTTCTGGATAGGCGTGGTTCATCAGGTCGTCCGACGCGACCACGCCACGGCCGTACCGTTTCTCGAACACTCCCGCGACCTTGCGATACAGGTCGACGACCGGGAGATCCTGGCCGAGGCGCTGCGGCATCTCGGCATCGCCGACCATGCCGCCGGTCGTCTGGAGGCGGCTCGGGAGCACTTGACCAGGTCGTCCGAGCTTCGCCGGGCGGCCGGGCTGCCGGCGGGTGTCGCGGCGAACATGGTGGGCCTTGGCTACATCGCCGCCGCCGAGGGGCGTCGCGACGACGCGTTGCGGATTCTCGCCGAGGCGGATGCGCTCGCGCGGGCTCATGAGGCGCACGCCATCGTGCTTCAGGTCGAAGAGGCGCGAGCGCGGCTTCGCTAGGCTGTGCCAACAAATCTTGTTGCCGCAGCTCAGGGGCCCGGGGTCGAGAACCTTGCTGTACGGCGGCTTTGACATTCAACTCAGTCGTCCCAGGCCGGGAGAGTCGCTCTCGACTAACTTCGCTGTCCAAGGACAGTGCCCCCAGGGCGTCACGCCGTGAAGGTGCCGTTTCCCCGGGGCCGTGACCCGACCTGTCGCACGGGGTGGTGCCGAGCGTTTCGGGTGATCAGTCGAAAATTTCTTCGGGGAATCCGGAGGAGGTCCGCGGTGGCGATGTCCCAGTCGATTCCGGACAGCTCGTGACCTGCGGGAACGAGTTCATAGGTGTTCTGCAACCACTCCGCGAGCGGTTCCACGGGCAACTCGAACAGGGCCGCCATGTCACCCGAGGCCAACTTGAGCCACGCGGCACTTGCTTCGGCAGCGTCGAGCGCCTGCGACGTCGGTGCTTGCCCCGGTCCGTACATCACCACGCCCGGCGCCAACCGCTGAAAGGCGCGGAGCATCACCGAGCCTTCCCAGTGGGGGCCTGCGTCATGTCAGGACGCTCGGAGGCCGTGCAGCAGGGTATCGACGACGACGTCCGCGGCCTGTGCGGGAGTCAGCCCGGGCATTTGCCGGGAGGCCAGGAGCATGAGTTGGGACAGTACGGTGCTTGCCCACCCTTCCGGGAGCCCGGGGCGCAGGAGTTCCTCGTCGGTGGCGCGTTCGAGGAAGACGTCGACCTCGCGGACGGCGGTGTCACGCCGGGCGCGGACGGTGTCGTCGGCGAGCATGAGGGTGAGGTCGACGGGCCAGGTGCGGTTGACGCCGATGATGTTCTCGACATAGCGGTGCAAGGCGACGGCGACGGGGGCCTCGCGCAGCCGGGCGTCCTCGATGGACCGCTCGATGGCGGTGAGACGGGATGCGTGGATGGCCGTGAGCAGGTCCTCGCGGGAGGCGAACCGCCGGTAGACCGTACGCCGGTCCACGCCCGCCTCGGCGGCGATGTTCGCGATGCTCGCGCCGGGGTCGGCGGCGAGCATGCGCGCCCCGGTGGTCAGGACGGCTTCCAGATTGCGTGCTGCGTCGGCTCTCACCGCCCCGATTCTAGCGGCGAAAAGTGGAACCTTGGGCATCTAGTGCCGCTCGGTGGTGCAGCAATATCCATTAAACGCTACATCTTTGTAGCAGATAGTTGGATGATGCTTGCACCGCTGCGTCACGGCGGGCGGACCACCTGCCGCCCTTCAGGCAAGGGACCGGGGTGAAGACATGCCGCGGATGATTGCGACGGTCAGCCGTATCGGTGTCGCCCGTGGGCGGCGAGAGCCTTGGTCCCGCCGCCGCCGTCGGCGTGGGGTGGGGTGGGGTGGGTCAGCGGACGGTAGTGCGGGCGGCTCGTTCGATGACGTCGGCGACGAGGCGTGGGTGGGAGACGGCGACCGAGTGGGATGCTGCGACCTCGGTGATGTGCGCGTGGGCGCGGTCGGCCATGAAGCGTTGCACGGAGGCGGGGATGTTGAGGTCCTGGGTGGTGACGATGTCCCAGCTGGGGATGGTCCTCCACGCGGCCGTGGTGGCCTTCTCTGCCAAGGCGGCCTGGGCGATGGGGCGTTGTTCGGCGGCCATGCGGGCTGCCTGCCGTGCGGGGACGTCGGCGGCGAACTGCCGGCGGAACTTGTCCTGCCGGATGTACAGATCGGTGGCGGTGGTGCCGTCGGCCTGCCGGTAGGTGACCGGGTCGAGGGCGTCGGGGAGGGTTGAGCCCGGGAACTTGTTGGTGAGTTCCAGGGCGGTTTCACCGGGGGCGGGCAGGAAGGCGGCGACGTAGACGAGGGCCTTGACCTCGGGGTCGTCGGTCGCCGCCTCGCTGATGACGTTGCCACCGTACGAGTGGCCGACGAGGATCTTGGGGCCCTTGACGTGGTCGAGGACGGTCCGCAGGGCGGCCGCGTCGGCGGCGGGGCCGCGCAGCGGGTTGGCGGCGGCGACGACCGGGTACCCGTCGGCGCGCAGGTCGTCGATGACACCGTTCCAGCTGGAGCCGTCGGCGAAGGCGCCGTGTTCCAGGACGATGGTCGGCTTGGCGTGTCGGTCGGCCTTGGCGGTCTCGGTTGCGCCGTTGGCGGTGCCGCCGAGGGCGAACGCGCCGAGCGCGAGACCTGCTGTGAGTGTCGAGACCACACCCGTCACCAGTTGCTTGCGTCGACCCTTGATGCTCATCACGACAAACCCCTCTCAGGCATTTCGACAGTGCGCGAGCCGACCTTGCCGACTTTCGTCACTGCCCTGACTGGTGACGAAGCTGTCATGTGCTTCATCACCTGTCAAGCCGGTGACTATGAGCAGGGGTAGGGCCGGCAGTGGATGGGTGAGGCGTCTGCGGCCGGATCGCAACCGACCGGCAGGACGACGGCATGGACGTGCCCGAACGGGCGTCTGCCCGGGCGCGACCGGACCCGGACATACGCGCGGAACGGGAAGGACGACGTCCTCCCCGTTCCGGACGTACGCGCGTCGGCACACACGTATCCCTGTTCCGGTTCCCGGGCCGGATCGCATTCGGCCGACCCCGATAGGGCATGCCGTGATCCGGTCGGTCGCATGTCGACCTCGCCACGTCGTTTCGCGTGGCGTTCCCGAATCCCGCCGGCCCGGATCGCTCGCGTCACCTTGCCCATGGATCCCGCACGACGGCGTCGGCCAGGGCCGTCGCGCAGCCGGAGAGCATCCGCCCCCTTCTCCGGACTCGCCACACGGGCGTCACCCCGCCACGCCGGACCTGGTCATCCGGTCGAAGGACACCGCCATGTGCACGGCGTCGGAGGTCTCGGCCGAGGAGGTTGCCTGCCGCGGCGCTAGAGGTGATCGACGTCGACGACGGCCTGGGCGAAGACGCTGGGCGCTTCCTGCGGCAGGTTGTGGCCGATGTTCACGATGGTGCGGTGGTTGTAGGGACCGGTGAAGTGGTGGCGGTAGCCGGAGCCGTCGCCGGGTGGTGCGGTGAAGGGGTCGAGGGCGGCGTCGAGGGTGATGGTGGGGACGCCGATGGTGGGGACCGCGGCGAGTTGCCTCTCGTATCGGTCGTAGCGGCGCTCACCCGCGATGAGGCCGATGCGCCAGCGGTAGTTGTAGAGCACGATGGAGGCGTAGTCGGGGTTTTTGAATGCCTCGGCGGTGCGCGCGAACGTGGCGTCGTCGAAGTTCCAGTTGGGGGAGACGAGGGTCCACACGTAGCGGCACAACGCGATGCGTTGGGTCTCGTTCTCCATGGTTTTCTTGCCGCGTTCGCTCGCGAAGTACCACTGGTACCACCAGTTGTGCTCGACGGCGGGGGCGGCGGGTTCCAGTTGCGACTTGACGTTGGTGATGACGTAACCGCTGGTGGAGACGAGGGACTTGACGCGCTCGGGCCACAGGGCGGCGATGACGTCGGCGGTGCGCGAGCCCCAGTCGAAGCCGGCGAAGACCGCCTTCTGGATCCTGAGGGCGTCCATCATGGCGATGATGTCGAGGGCGAAGGCGGACTGCTCGGCGTTGCGGGGGGTGTGGCGGGAGAGGAAGCGGGTGCTGCCGTGGCCGCGGAGATAGGGAACGATGACGCGGTAGCCCAGGTCGGCGAGGAGCGGCGCGACGTCGACGTAGCTGTGGATGTCGTAGGGCCAGCCGTGCAGCAGGATGACGACCGGACCGTGGGCGGGACCCGCCTCGGCGTAGCCGATGTCCAGGAGGCCGGCCTTCACCTGCTTGAGCGTGGGGAAGCCCGTGTGGGTGCCGGGGACGATGGCGGGCACGGTGGGAACGGGTGAGCCGCTCGACTGGGCGGACGCGGTTGTGGCTGATGCCTCGGTCGTCAGGCCGGACAGCGAGAACGTGGCGGCCGCGCCGGTGCCCAAGCCGACGGCCTTGCTGAAGGTGCGCCTGTTGATCATATGAAACCTCCGTTGTGCGTTGGCGGTGATCGGCCCGACCCCGGGGAAGCCTCGCGCTCGAACGGCGGTACGCGGTCACCGCGGTTCGTGACGCGACGACCCCGCGCACAGTCTTGTCACCTGGCGAACAAGCGACGCGAGGATGGTTCCCGTGACCCGACAGCGGGTGGAGGCTGATTCCTCCCGCGACCCGGACCGGCGCCACACACCTTCCTCTTCGGTGAAGCGGGGACACATCAGTCATATGACGGTCCGAAGCGCTCGACGACGGCTGCCTTCCGGAGCACCCGGCCTGCTCGATCGCGATGGGCGGGATGGGCCAATGGTGTTGGGAGGTCCTGGCGGCTGGCGAACCACCGGTGGCAGGCAGGCGCACCCCGCCGTGAAACATCATTGACATACAAGCACGAGCGTGTGTAGATATGGAATGAAAGTGCTACAGTCAAGTGGCAATTAGGGATTGCTCGAAGGAACCGAAAGAGGAAGCACATGATCACCTACGACCGGCTTTTCATCGGAGGCTCCTGGGTTCAGCCGAGCAACCCGACCCTGCTCGACATCGCCTCGCCGCACGACCGGTCGGTGATCGGCCGAGCGGCGCAGGCGCGGTCGGCGGACGTCGACCGAGCGGTGGCCGTGGCGCGGGCGTCGTTCGAGGCGGGCGTGTGGCGGCTGACCCCGCCGGCGAAGCGCATCGCGGTCCTGCGGCGGTTCAACGCGCTGCGTCAGGAGAACGCGGAGAACATCGCACACCTGATCTCGCTGGAGAACGGTTCGGCGGGATGGTTCACCCGGGCCGGGCAGCCGGGCCTGACCCGGCAGGCCAACGCCTACCTGAAGGCGGCGGAAGAGTTCGGCTGGGAGGAGACCCTGGTGCCCGCCGACCCGGAGTCCCCGGTGCGCAGTGTGGTGCGACGTGAGGCGGTCGGCGTCGTGGCCGCGGTGATCCCGTGGAACTCGCCGTTCTCCTCGGCCACTTCGAAGATCATCCCGGCCCTGCTCGCCGGCAACTCGGTGATCCTCAAGGTGTCACCGGAGAACTCGCTGAGCATGGGCTTCCTGGCCGAGTTGCTGGAACGGGTGGGCCTGCCGGAGGGTGTGATCAGCGTCCTGCCGACCGACCGGGAGACCAGTGAGCACCTGGTGTCGCACCCGGACGTCGACAAGGTCGCGTTCACCGGTTCGACGCGCGCGGGCCGCCGCATCGCCTCGATCGCGGGCGAGCAACTCAAGCGGGTCAGCCTGGAGTTGGGCGGCAAGTCCGCTGCGGTCATCCTGGCGGACGCCGACATCGCCCGGGCCGTCGCGGGCTTGAAGTTCGCCTCCCTGCTCAACAACGGGGAATCGTGCATCGCGCAGACGAGGATCCTGGCCCCGCGCAGTCGGTACGAGGAGGTCGTGACCGCGGTGAAGGAAATGGTGGAGTCCCTGAGGGTGGGCGACCCGAGCGACCCCGACACGTTCATCGGCCCGATGATCCGCCCCGACCAACAGGAGCGGGTACGCCGATACATCCGGCTCGGCATCGAGGAGGGCGCCCGCCTGGTCACCGGCGGTCCGCAGATCCCCGAGGGCCTGGAGCAGGGCAACTACGTCACACCCACCGTATTTGCCGATGTCGACAACTCCATGTGCATCGCGCAGGAGGAGATCTTCGGCCCGGTCCTGGTCGTCATCGCCTACGACGACGAGGACGACGCCGTCCGCATCGCCAACGACTCCGAGTACGGACTCTCCGGCGGCGTCTGGTCCTCCGACGAGGCCCACGCCCTGGACGTCGCCCGCCGCATCCGCACCGGCACCGTCACGATCAACGGCGCCTCCGTGGCCTTCGACGGCCCGTTCGGTGGCTTCAAGGCCAGCGGCATCGGCCGTGAGTACGGCACGGTCGGCCTCGGCACCTACACCGAGTACAAGACCATCACCGTCTGAGGCATGCAAGGTCGGCGGAACCCGGCTGCGGCGACCACAGGGAACATGGCACACCGGAACCGCCGACGGCGGCAGCCGGCGCGACCCCCTGCCGCGGGCACGGCGTTCCCGGCGCCGGGTCCAGGGTTTCGAGGCATGCCGCCCACCCTGTCCCAGCTACGGAGCGCAGGCGGGGGGCCGTCGGACCCCAATGGGTCCTAC
>NZ_JBEXCV010000225.1:0-10840 GCF_040605455.1 Embleya sp. NPDC005575
CAGATGCACGGACGCGCCGGATTCGACCTCCTCCGCCACCGCATCCTCCTCCCACAATGAGGACGCAGCGTCACCACCGACTACGGAACAGAGCCTAAATCCTGATACTCCCACCGTGTGCACGAGGGTAGGGCGCGGACCCGGTCGTCCGTCGGTGCTTCAGCCGCTTGCCCGGTGCATCGCCAATCTCGCCGCAGGCCGGCAGTAGCGGCCGTGGGCGGCGGCGTGGTGTTCGAAGTGCGGCGGGAGCCAGGTGCCGGCGAGCAGCCGAGGGTGTGCCGGGAAGGAGTCGAGCGCGGCCAGGGCGAACAGCAGCGAGGCCCAGCCGGAGTGCAGCCGGATGCTCATGTAGCCGTTGCCGTAGGTGTCCTGGAACGAGGCCTGGAAGACGCCGGGGCCGGGCAGGTCCACCGCGTCCAGGCCGTTCCAGTACAGCGACAACGGCGCGATCGGGTGTACCAGGCGCACGTGTTGCATGGTCACCGTGACCTCGCCGAAGCCGTCCGGCATCCAGCGCGGCTGCGCGTCGCGGGCGGCGTGGTTGCGCCGGACGTTGTTGCCGATCGCGTTCGCCGCCAATGAGCCGACCACGAACGCCGGGCCGCCGAACACGAACATGTTGCTGTGTCGGTAACTGCCGTTGCCCGCCGCCCGCATGGTGAACCGCTCGGCCTGCCCCGTGGCCAGCGCCCGATCGCCGGCATCCAGCCGGATCGGGCTGGGCACGAGCGGTCGTTGCGCGACGCGGTCCTCGATCACGTCGGCGACCACGTCGCACGTGTAGAGCAGGAAGTCGTCCAGCGGGGTCCACGGCGGCACCTGCCCGCGGGACCCCTGCATCTCGATTCCGTTCATCATCGCGCCCCCGAACCACCCGATGTGCGGCGGAGTTCGCCGTCGATCGACCGTTCCCCGCGAGCATAGCGGGACGCTCAGTGCGATCCCGAGGGATTGACGGTGATCGGGTCGACCGGGCCGGGCGTGGGTGGCCCCACAGCCGGGATCGGGTCGACTGGCCGCGCCCCTTCTTGTGCCACGATCCCCTCGACCGGACCCGACCCCGGACCCGTCCACCGCTCCGTCCTTCGGTGAATGAGTGAGTGAATGAATGGAGTGTGTGAGTGGGCGATGCATGGATGAGCGAATGAATATGTGGATGCCGTATACGTAGGACGATCACCCACGTTGGTCGTCGTCGAGTCGGTGCTCGGGCGCGCCGGCCGTCAGCAACCCGCCTCCGGGTCGACCCGGTTGTGCAGTTCCTCGCCCGCGAGATACCGGACCAGGTTGTCGCGGAAGAGCCGGAACACCTCGGTGAAGTGTTCGAACGCCGCGCTGGAGCAGTGAGCGGACAGGTACAGGTTCGGCGCGTCCCACAGCGGATCGTCGGCGGGCAGCGGTTCGGCCCCGACGACGTCCAGCGCCGCGCCGCCCAACCGGCCGCCGCGCAGCGCCGCGATCAGGTCCGGCTCGACGACGAACGAGCCGCGACCGACGTTGCAGTAGAACGCGCCCTCGCGCATCGCGGCGAACGCGGCGGCGTTCATCGTGCCGACCGTGTCCGCCGTCTCCGGTGCCGCCGACACCACCGCGTCGCAGCCGGCCAACATCTCGTGCAGGTCGTCCGGGTGGAAGAGCCGGTCCACGTGGTCGGCGGGCACCTCGACGCGCCGCCGGGTCGCATGCACCGTCATCCCGAACGCCTGCGCCCGGCACGCCAGTTGTGACCCGATCCCGCCGACGCCGATCAACCCGAGGGTCTTGCCCCGGATCAGCCCGCCGAAGGCGGGCTTCCAGCGCCGTGCCTCCTGGAGCGCATCCAGGTCGCGATGCCGCTTGAAGAAGGCGAGCAATCGGGCGAAGACGAACTCGGCGATCGGCGCGCCGTTCACGCCCGCCGCAGTGGTCAGCCGGATGCGCTCGGTGGGCAGCCCGGCCGAGAGCAGTTGCCCGTTGCCCGCCGCACAGCTCTGTACCCAGCGCAGCCTGGGCGCCAGGTTCGCCACGTCGAACGGCAGGTCGGCCACCAGCACGATCTCGGCCCGGGCCAACAGGTCGCGCTGCTCGACGGTCAACGCAGGGGCCAGATCCCGCAGTTCCGGCCGGTCCGAGGCGCCCGGCCGGCCGCGCGCGGTGCGCAGTTCCTCGGACTCGACGTAGCGGCAGTCCACGATCTCCAGCCTGGGATCGAGCGCGCGCACCGCGTCCAGGTCGGCCGCGAGCGCATGTGCGGGACGGATGTCCCAGGTGGACGGGTACATGATGCCGACGAGGACGGGCGAGGGTTCGGAGCCGTCGGGGGCGGGCTTGTGTTCGGGCTCGGGCGGGTCGATCACGCGGATGTCCTCCGGTCCTTCGGTACGCCGAGGGTGTGCGTGGCGGCGTGCGTGTTCGCGAGGTAGTCCGGCGCGGCGGCGGTGTCCACGAACCAGCCGGTCGGACACATGGTCAGGATTTCCACGAACGATAAGCCGTCGTCTGGACCCCTTCGCGGATGCCTGGGAGGACCTTGCGGATGTGCCTCGTGTGGGTGTGTGCGCGGGTGGGGCGGGTGGGTGAGCGCCGATGGGTCGCAACGGTTCGGAGAGGTTCGGAACAGTGAAGGCATATGCCGGAACGTTGTTCTGGATAGTAGATGCAGCGTTCCGACCAACAAGAGCGTCGCGGGATCGAAGGTGGGGATCGCCGATGGACGGGATCGAAGCGGCGAACTCCGCCGGTCTGATGGGCAACGCGGTGCGCCGACCGCTGGAGGCGCGGTGGGCGGCGTACGAGGAGGAGATGCGGCGGCTGGTCGACGCGACCTACCGGGTGGTCGAGCGCACCGGCAGCCTGGATCCGACGATGCGCGACGTCATGCGCGAGTCCGGACTGTCGAATCAGGCGTTCTACCGGCACTTCAGGTCCAAGGACGAGTTGCTCGTCGCGCTGCTCGACGACGGCCGGCGGCGGATGGCTGCGTACCTGGACCACCGGATGTCGGCCGCACCCGCCGCCCCGGGCAAAGTCGCGGCCTGGATCGAGGGTGTCCTTGCCCAGGCCGGCGATCCGGTCGCCGCCGCCCGCACCCGACCGTTCGTCGCGCACCAGGACCGGTTGGCCGACCTGTGTCCCGCCGAACAACGCGACTCGGTCGAGGCGATGGTCCGGCCGCTCCGCGACGCCATGGCTTGTGACGTCGGTCGGTAGCCGGCCATTTCGTTCCACCCTCCACGGGCAGGGTTCGGCGAAAGACCCAGGCCGGCGGCCTGACGCAGCGCGACTGGTGACCTCGGAGGGTCACGCCGTAAATAGTGCTGGAGACTCCACGCGGCAAGGCATCAAGAAAGCCCCCGAGTAGCCCCCTGTCGCATTTTCGAGGGGTTGAGGCAGGGGGGATTGGCTCGCGAGGAATAAGGGCCGCACGATGGCGCATGGAGGTCTTCTCGCCCCTTCGCCAAGGGGTGTCTCCGGTATCTTGGGCGACGTCCCAGCAGTCAATGGCCCCGAGGCCGGTGAGCCCCCGGACCCTGTTCGGGCTGCCCTGCCCCGTCTTCGCCGGCTGTCCGGCCGCTCCCGCACCGTGGTGCGGGAGCGCGGTCTGCCATGCCCGAAAGAGAGCATCCGTGACCACTTACGACACTCGCACCGTCGCCGATACCCCCGGATCCCAGCAGACCGGCCATATGGGGGCGGCGTCGTACGACGCCAACGCAATCGCTGTTCTGGACGGCCTGGACGCCGTACGCAAGCGGCCGGGAATGTACATCGGCTCCACGGGAGAGCGGGGGCTCCATCACCTGGTGCAGGAACTCGTGGACAACTCCGTCGACGAGGCGCTCGCCGGGGTGGCCGACCGCATCGACGTGACGATCCTGGCCGACGGCGGGGTGCGGGTGGTCGACAACGGCCGCGGTATTCCGGTGGGGATGCACCCGGTGGAGAAGCGGCCGGCCGTCGAGGTGGTGCTGACCGTGCTGCACTCGGGCGGGAAGTTCGGGGGTGGCGGGTACGCGGTCTCCGGCGGTCTGCACGGTGTGGGTCTGTCGGTGGTCAACGCGCTGTCGACCCGGCTGTCGGCGGAGATCCGAACCGACGGCCACCGGTGGACGCAGGACTACCGGGACGGTGCTCCCACCGCCCCGCCGGTTCGCCACGAGGCCACCTCACGGACGGGCACCTCGCTGTCGTTCTGGGCGGACGGCGACATCTTCGAGACCACCGAATACTCCTTCGAGACGCTGGCCAGGCGTTTCCGGGAGATGGCCTTCCTCAACCGCGGGCTCACTCTGACCCTGACCGACGAACGGCCCTTCGCGCGCGCGACGGCCGCGGCCGACGCAGCAGACTCGGACCCGGCGGCGAAGACGGTCTCCTACCGCTACGACGGCGGCATCACCGACTTCGTGACCTACCTCAATGCCCGCAAGGGCGAGCCGGTCCATCCCTCGATCATCACCATCGCCGCCGAGGACAGGGAACGGCTGCTGTCGGTCGAGGTCGCGCTGCAGTGGAATGGCCATTACACCGACAGCGTGTACTCCTACGCCAACTCCATCCACACCCACGAGGGCGGCACCCATGAGGAGGGCTTCCGCACGGCCCTGACCACCGTGGTCAACCGCTACGCGCGGGAGAGGAGGTTGCTGCGGGAAAAGGACGCGAACCTCTCCGGCGAGGACATCCGCGAGGGCCTGACCGCGATCATCTCGGTCAAGCTCGGCGAGCCGCAGTTCGAGGGCCAGACCAAGACCAAACTCGGCAACTCCGAGGCGCGCACCTTCGTGCAGAAGGTCGTCCATGAGCATCTGACCGACTGGTTCGACCGTAACCCGAACGAGGTCGCGGACATCGTGCGCAAGGCCATCCAGGCGGCCACGGCCCGGGTTGCGGCCCGCAAGGTGCGCGACCTGACCCGCCGCAAGGGCCTGCTGGAAACGGCGTCGCTGCCGGGCAAGTTGTCCGACTGCCAGTCGAACGACCCGGCGATGGCGGAGATCTTCATCGTGGAAGGAGACTCCGCCGGCGGTTCGGCCAAATCCGGCCGCAACCCGCAGTACCAGGCGATCCTCCCGATCCGCGGCAAGATCCTCAACGTGGAGAAGGCCCGGATCGACAAAATCCTGCACAACCAGGAGATCCAGGCGGTCATCTCCGCGTTCGGCACGGGCGTGCACGAGGACTTCGCCATCGCCAGACTCCGCTACCACAAGATCATCCTGATGGCGGACGCCGACGTCGACGGCCGGCACATCAACACTCTGCTGCTGACCTTCCTGTTCCGCTTCATGCGCCCACTGATCGACGAGGGCCACGTCTACCTCTCCCGCCCCCCGCTGTACAAGATCACGTGGAGCCGGGATCACGTCGAATACGCCTACTCCGACCGCGAACGCAACACGCTGCTGGAACGGGGCCGGCAGGACGGCCGCCGGATCAAGGACGACTCCATCCAGCGCTTCAAGGGCCTGGGCGAGATGAACGCGGAGGAACTGCGCGTCACCACCATGGACCCCGACCATCGGGTCCTGGGCCGGGTCACCCTCGATGACGCGGCCGTCGCCGACGTCCTCTTCTCCGTCCTGATGGGCGAGGACGTCGAAGCCCGCCGCCACTTCATCCAGCGCAACGCCAAGGACGTCCGCTTCCTCGACATCTGACCCCGGGCACTGCTCCCGCCCCCTCGGGCGCCCGACCCGAAGGCCCCTGCCAACGGCCCGGGACGGCGGGTCAGTTCGCGGCCACGCTGCCGGGTGCGGCGTCCACGCGGTCCGGACGCAGGCCGTTGACCAGCAGCAGGAGCAGGTGCTCGGCCTGCTCCTGCGGAACCTGCTCGCGCATCCAGGCGGCGGCGTTCATCGGCGCGTGTACGTCCGCCGCCGTGACGTCGTCGCGGACCGCGCCCGCCTCGCCGGCCGAGGCCGGCAGCGTCTCGGTGATCGCGGCCATCCGCTCGCACGCCTCGTGCAATTCCGACGCCTCGTCGTCCAGTCCCTCCATCAGCAGCGCGGCGAGCCCGCGGTACGCCGCCGCGTGTACCGCGACGGCGCCCATCCAGCGGGCGAGGGCGTCCGGTGCCGTTGCCCCGTCCGGTGAGCCCGGTCGGGTTCCTCGCCGACGGGGTGGTTGCCGAGGGAGGAGAAGTCGACCCGCCACGGCTGTTGCGGCCGACTGCTGGGTGCGAGGCGCACGGTCCAGGCGGGCAGGATCACGGTCGCGAGGACCGCTTCGGTGTCGGTCACGGAGACTCCGGAGGTGGGGTGCGGCGGCGAGCACGTGATGCCTGCCGTCGGGAATCGGCGCCCTTGGTCGAGCGGGCAGCGGGTCAGCGGTTGCCCTGAGTGCCGCAGCGTTGGATGATCGGCCCCGGCAGAGTGCGTGCCAGTTCGGCCTGACCCGCCTGGACCATGTGGCTGCGCTGGCGCACCAATCTGCGTTCGGTTGAAGCGGGCACTGTGCCAGGGGCGACCCACCACTGCACCGGATCCGCGCACACGCGCCGAGTTGGCGATCCGGTTCCAGATCACCACGCACGACGCCGGCGAGCGACCGACGGACCGGGATTTCGTCCTCGCTTCACACCGGGACGCTTGGCCGGCTACCCGCGTGCCGCCGTCGCAGTGAAGAGTGCCGCCCGCTCGCGATCGGAGGGGCGTTTCGTGCGGGGGCGACGGCCCGAGTTGCGCGGCCGGTAGGGCGAACGGCGCGCAGGCCGTCCCGGTCCGATCGACCCAGGCCGTGTTCACCGCCACCGTCCGGACCGGGACGACAGGCAGCCGGCTCCCGATCACCGCACGGCGGGCGGCCTCGGGTACGGTCGACGCCGCGATGGCCATGGTCAGCGAGTCTCCGGAGGCCTCCCCGGGTCGTGTCGCCGCGCGAACCTGGCACGAGCGGCGTCGTGGGCGCTGCGCAGAAGCCGCACGACCGTGTCCGTCGTCCTCTCACCGGGATTGACGACCGAGATCCAGCCGAGCGCCCCGTATACCGGGTGCGGCATCACGCAGTCGGCGGCTGCATGGTCGCGAGGTCGGATGAGGCTGCGCGGTTCCTCCCCCGTGAGCTCTCGGAACGTCACACGGTCGGTGTGGATGTTCACCCGCAGGCGGCCGGGAGGGTCGAGGTCGGAAGCCGCGTCGCCGGGGTGGTTCTTGACGACGATCGTTCCGTAGGGCTGGACGTTTCGAGGAATCCGACCGTCGGGGGCGTAGTAGAAGAACGCATCCCCCCACGCAGGCTCGGGGAAGTCGCTGCCCGGCTCCGGGACGACCACGAGCGCGCCGGCGAAGCCTCGCACGGTCGCGATGATCTGTTCCATACTCATGGTTCAAGCATCACCTTCAAGTGCCTATGTGGGGTTGGCGATGGGCGAGCCGGTGAGCGGTTCGCAACGGGTACCGCTTCGAACCACCGACGTCGCCATGGAGTCGGGGTACTCGGTGCAACAGGTTCGCGACCTGGAACGGCTGGGAGTCATTCCCCCAGCCGTGCGATCGAGCAACGGTTACCGTTCCTACACACCGCTGCACGTGCACGCCCTTCGCGCCTATAGAGGACTCGCAGGTGCTGTCGGGCCCGTCACAGCCCGGCAGATGCTCGCGGAACTGCGAACCGTGACGATTCCGGAGGCAGCCTCGGCGATCAGCACGGTCCATGTTCGGCTCGCGCGGGAACGAGAGGAGGTCCTTCGTGCCCAACAAGCGTTGCGCGCGATCCAGGCCGAAGCGCACACACCCGAGTTCGAGCAGGACAGTGACGCGATGACGATCACCGAGCTCGCCGGGGCGCTCGATGTACGTCCCTCCACCCTGCGGTTCTGGGAGCAGGAAGGGCTTGTCACCCCCGAGCGAGTGACGTCACTGCAAGCACGCCGCTACGGTCCTTCAGCCGCCGGAGCGGCCCGAATCGTTGCGGCCCTCCGCGGCAGCGGTTACAGCATTCCCGCAGTGCGCGAGATCATGGCCTCCCTGGGCCGACTCGACGGCCTGGGAGAGACCCAACGCATCCTGCAACAACGCCTCGACCGGATCGCCATTCGGACCGTGGCGCTGCTCCGAGCGGGCGCCGACCTGGCGGCCGTCGTCACGGCCGAAGCAGACCGCCCAAGGCCCGAGCTGGTCGCACTTCAAGCGCCCGTTCACGCACCTGGAGGCCGTGTCCGTGCGTGAGGGCGCCATCTCCTCCTCGACACTGTTGAAGCGGCTGCGATCGGGCTCGCAGAAGAAGCGCATTCAGGACGGGTAACCCCAATCGACGAACTTCGCGGAGTACGCCGAGCTGGATATCGTGTCGCCCGGCCAGTACTTGGTCACGGCGCCCAGCGCGAACTCACAGGCCAGGACTTGTCCCTTCAGGAGGAATTGGGCAGGGTCAGGCCTCCGCACGGCGATTGCAGTGCCGCCGGAGCCTTTGCTTTCGGGGGTCAGCCCCGCAGGGTGGCGATGGCCTTCTCGATGCGCCGTCGGCGCGTTTCGGGCCGCTTCGCGCTCTCGATGGCGCGCACATGCTCACGCTTGTGGCTGTACGCGAGCTCGTCGTATGCGGCGCGGGCGGCGGGGTCGTCGTCCAGGGCTCGGGCGAAGTCCGGGGGCTCGACGACGACGCGCGGCTGGGTGTCGAGCTCGACCTCGACCTCGACCTCCTCGCCGATCGCGACACCCGCGGCCTGCCGGTTGGCGTTGCTGAGGCCGAGCAGGTGGCGGCCTCGCAGGATGGCGACCCGGCTCTTCCAGGAATGCCCGTTGACCGTGATCGTCACGGGCGGCCGCGCACCGGCGCCGAGCGCTGCTACCACCTCGGGCGGAACTTCCAGGCCCCGCATGGGCTCGGGCGGCTCGACGTGGGCCGAAAACTTCATGATCTTTCTCCTGTTGTTCTGCCGCCTCACCGCGGATCCGGCCCGCCCGGCTCCGATGGCGGTTCCCACTTCCCATACCGGGACCATCGCCGTGTCCGGGACGGCTGCGGAACGCGCCGCGCCGTCCCGGGCGGCTGTGAGGCAAGAGATCGCGGCTACTCGGCGTAGGGCTGGTCGGTTTCCGGGGCGCTGTAGCCGAGACTCCAGATGTAGCCGTCCGGGTCGGCGAAGGTGCCGCCGTACCCGCCCCACGGCAGAGCACCGGCGGGCTTGAGGATCGTGGCGCCGGCGTTCCGGGCCTCCGCCATGATCTCGTCGACCCGTGCCTCGCTGCGGACGACGTAGGTCAGAACCAGCCCGCTGAAGCCGCTGCCTTCCGGGTCCGTGCCCACCTGGCCGGCCAGACCCTCGCGAGCGTAGAAGCCGACCGGCGAGGCGCCGTCCGAGTCGAAGAACACCGAGATGCCGTAGTCGTTCTTGATCTTCCAGCCGAGCCCCTCGGTGTAGAACTGCTTGGCCCGGTCCATGTCCCGGACACCGAGGAGGATCGAGCTGACGTGCGCTTTCATGCGTTGCTCCTTGCGATGTAGGTGTTTGCGTGCCGGACATCCGGGCCGGGGCCCGGCTGTCACACCGGCGCGTGCTCGCCGGTCAATCGGTATGACAGGAGGGTCGAGCGGGGCGGGAGTGGGGCCGGGAGTCAGGACGGCGTGGAGGCGAGCGACCCGGCAGACTCCCAGGCGAACCCGTCCGGGTCGGTGAAAGCGTCGGCGGTGCCGCCGAGGACGATGCGGTGCGAGCCGGTGCCGTCGGCGGGGACGCCGAGGTCCTTGGCCAGGGCACGGCGCTTGTACAGCGCCAGCGTGAGACGGTCGGACTGGCCGGGGGCGAACTCGGCGTACTTGCCACCGAAGCTCTTGGCCACGGTCAGGCCCCGGCCGACGTAGAGCTGCTTGGTGGCCTTCACGCTCTCGACGCCGATGAGCAGGACGACCTGGTCGATCTCGCGGGTGGCGGGGCCGGTGTCCTTCTTCGCGGAGGTCGCGATCTTCCAGATCGTCCCGTCCGGGGCCTGGACGACGCCGCTGTAGCCCCACAAGGACTTCGCGGCGGGCTTGAGCACCGTGGCGCCGGCGTCCACGGCGGCGCCGACGAAGCCGTCGACGGTGGCCGGCCCGGACACCGTGAGGGCCAGCGTGAAGCCACGGAATCCGGTGGAGTGCGCCTCGGACGCCCGCAGGCTTATGTACGAATCCACGCCGAAGGCGCGGTAGAAGCGGCGAGCGGCCTCGGGGTCGGCCACCTCAAGGGTGACGCACGCGAGGGACGTGTCGGCTGCGGTGGAAGCGGTGATTGCCATGACCATCACGCTAGGGGCCGCGCGGCGGTCGGGGCTTCTCGATTCCTGACCAGTCTCGAGACTTGCTTCGCCACGCACGCCGGCATGCCCTCCACCTTGATCGCCGACCCCGCACCGCCGGCCCTACCCGCAGCATCGGCATGGTCGGCCGCCGCATCCGCCGCCTGGCGCCGGAAGGCCCCGGGCGGCATGCCGACCAGCTCGGTGAAGCGGGTGGTGAACGTTCCCAGCGACGCGCAACCGACCGCGAAGCAGATCTCGGTGACGCTGAGGTCGCCCCGCCGCAGCAGCGCCGTCGCCCGCTCGATGCGACGCGTCATCAGGTACGAGTACGGCGACTCACCGTAGGCGGCCCGGAACTGCCGACTCAGGTGCCCGGCGGACATGTTCACATCACGGGCGAGCGCCTCCACGTTCAGCGGCTGCGCGTATTCCCTGTCGATCCGGTCTCGGACACGACGCAACCGCGCGAGATCAGCCAGGCGCTGCGCCTGGACGCGTGCACGCCGCCATTCAGGCTTACACATGAGACCCTCCCCTTCGTCTTTCATCTTCCATTTCCATCGACGTCTTCGAGCGTGGGGGGGGGCCCCCCCGGCGGGCCCCCCCCCCCCCCACGCGGGGGGTGCCGGCCCCCCCCCACA
>NZ_JBEXCV010000226.1:0-10806 GCF_040605455.1 Embleya sp. NPDC005575
GACCGGTCGCTCGGCGCCCACCCACGCGGCCTGAAACGGCACGGCGGCGCCCGGGCCGGTACGGATCAGCGCCCGGCCCGGGGTGCCGGCCGAGATGTGCACGGCCTCGGCGGTGTCGATGATGTCCTGGCTCTCGCCGGCGTCGGTCACCCGCAAGGCGATCCGCAGGTTGGTGTTCGCGCGGATGTCGCCGGTGACCACCCCGGCCGGTCGCTGGGTGGCCAGCACCAGGTGGATGCCGAGCGAGCGGCCGCGTTGGGCGATGTTGATCAGCCCCGCGACGAAGTCGGGAACCTCGCGGACCAGGGTGGCGAACTCGTCGATCACCAGGATCAGTCGGGGCAGCGGTGCCAGCGCGGGGTCGGCGGTGCGCTTGCCCCGGTACTCGGGATGGTCCTTGGCGCCGACATCCGCCAACAGGTGTTCACGCCGTCGCAGTTCCGCGGCGAGCGAGTCGAGCGCCCGGGTCGCCAGGTGCTCGTCCAGGTCGGTGACCATGCCCAGGGTGTGCGGCAGTTCGGCGCACTCGCTGAACGCGCTGCCGCCCTTGTAGTCGACCAGGACGAAGGTCAGCTCGTCCGGACGGTTGGCCACCGCGAGCGCCGCCACGAAGCTCTGCAACAACTCGGACTTGCCCGAGCCGGTGGTGCCCGCGATCAGGCCGTGTGGGCCGTCGCGTACCAGGTCGATCCGCAGCGGCCCGTCGTAACCGGCACCCAGAGTGAACGTGGTCGAGGCCGGTCGGCGGGCCCACCGGGCCTGAAGATCGGCCGCGTTCGGCGGCTCGGCGTCGACCAGGTCGAGCAGCTTGACGGTCTGCGGGAGACCGCTGTCGTGCTCGGGGCTGACATCGCGCAACGGCGCGAGGGAGCGGGCCAGTTGCTCGCACCAGGACGAGTCCACGTGGTCGGCCCGCACGTCCACCACGTCGGGCAGTCCGGTCTGGCGCACCGTCAGGTGGCGGCCCGTGGCCAGTACGACGGCGGTGCACTCCTCGGGCAGCAGCCGCTCCTGTTCGTCCAGACAGACGCTGAACACCCGGGCCGCCGGGCCGTCGGTGAGCACCTGGACCATGCCGGGCACCTCGCGCAGCTGCCGGGCACCGTCCGCGATCACCAGGATGTCGGGGCCACTGAACATGGCCTGGCCCATCGACGAGCCCATGCTGCGCCGGCGGCCCTGGATCTGCGCGACCAGTTCGGAGATCCGGTTGGCGGTGGACTCCGGGTCGGTGCCGAGCAGCACGACCGGCGCGGCCGAGCGGGACTGCGGGCGTAGGTGTGGCAACCAGCGCACCCAGGCCCAATCGGCGGCCCGATCGGGGACGGTCAGCACCACCACGCGCAGGTCGCGCGGGCTGTGCAGGACGGCGGACTGGATCACCAGCCAGCGGGCCAGCGCCTGGATCGGTTCGGTGGGGCCGGCCACCCCGAGCACGCCGTGGTCGGCGATCTCGACGCCGATCGGTGTGTCGGGCAACGTCCAGCGGGCGGTGCGGTGATGCTCGTCCCGGGCCGGGTCCTCGACCTCCTTGACCGACGGCTGATCCACCGTGCCGATCCGCAACACCAAATGGTCGGCGTCGCGTCGGCGCCGCTCCCACAACCGGCTGCCCGGGCCGGTGGCGATCAGCGCCACCGCGGCCGGGTCGGGGCCGACCTCGCCGCGCACGATGCGCTCGCGCCGCACAGCGGTGCGGATGTCGGCATGCAGGACGCGCAACCGGCGCCGATACTGCACCCCGTCGAGTTGATGCTTGACCCGATTGCCGCGGCGACCGGAGATCCAGTTCGCGATCGCCATGAACGGGCTCATGACGCAGAAGATCAGATAGAAATACGACTGGAAGAACCCGACCATCGCCAGGCCCATCACCAGCGGGGCGATCATCACCAGCAGCGGGAACGGCAACCGGTTCGGCTCCACCGGCGGCGAGGGCAGCCGGATCTTCTCCGCGTCCAGGTGCGGGGCGATCCGGGGCGGCCGGTTGTAGTCCAGACCGATGCCGTCGTCCGAGGGCGTGACGTCGGCGTCCGCCTCGACGGGGCCGGACAGCCGCAGCAGGGACGGGCCGACGACCAGGTCGGCCTCGTGCGGCCAGGGCGTACCCGGCGGTGTGGGGGCGCGGACCACGGGGTCCTTGGGCGGGGCGATCCGGGCGCTGTCCCGCTCGACCTTGCGGTCCGCCTCGCGCTCGTCCTCCAGGATGCGTTCCTCGTGCTTGCGGGGCAGCGCCGCGGCGGCGGTGATCGCGTCGGTGGGCGGCGGCGCGACCTCGCGGCCGTGCACCGCGCCGTCGTCGGGGACGGTGCGATGCCAATACGCCGAGCCGTCGGGGCAGACCGTCACCCACAGGCCCCGGGCCGGTACGCCGGCGACCGGCAGCCGGATCGCGCAGCCCTCGTCGGCGCCGATCTCGTGGCTGCCCGGGCCCAGCGGCCAGACCCGGCCGGTGTACGGGCCGGACACCGCGTGCACCTGGACCAGGGTCTGCGGATCGAAGGGATGCCGGGGAGCGCGCACCCGATCGGGCTCGGCGGGCGGCGCGCCCAGGCCCAGGACGGTGGCCTCGCGGATGCCGGAGACGGTCAGCGGAGCCTGCGGGTCCAGCGCGGTCTCGCCGAGGTAGAGCGTCTGCCCGCCGGCCGGCGCGTCGCCGTCGAGGAACGTGCTCAGCTCGGGGGCGCGTCCTTCGGGGGTGGCCCCGACGGGTGCGGTCGGTCGCCACACGGCGGTCGCGAGATCCGCCACGATGCTCCCGGGCGGGAGGTCCACGAGATGGTCGCGACGCAGACCGTCCGCGGCGTCCACGGTGGTGACGGTGAGTCTCACGTTGGCGTGCTCCTGGGGGTGGGCGGGGATTGGGGCCGGGATGCGGCCTGGGGTGGGACGTGGGCAAACGCCGGACGGGCCGATCAACGGCCCGTCCGGCGTGTGGGAAGCGGGATCACACGTCGACCGAGACGCCGCTCGGCTTGTCGGTGTCGGCGGGCTCGTCGAGGTCGTCGTGCGGGACCGGCGGGACCGGCTCGGTCGGGGTCGCGCCCGGGGTCGAACCCGGCGCCGAGGCCGGTGTCGGGGTCGCGCCCGGGTCCGAGACCGGGTCCAGGTCCGGGTCCGGGTCCGCCACGATCGGGGCCGGGTGCGCGGCGTCCTCAACGGACCACGGCGGCAGTTGCCACACCGTCGCGGCGACCGCGCGCGGCAGCGGCCGCGCGTCCACCCGCAACGGGGTGCCGTGCACGAGCAGGGCGCCGGTCGGCGACACCGCCAACAGCCGGGCGTGACCGCGCGCCCGTCCCAGGGTCAGCACCGACACCGGTGAGGCGGCGGGCACGTCGGGGGTGTCCGCGCACACCACGACCTGCGGGTAGCGGCGGCTCGACGCGGCGGTGGTCGCGAGAGTGAACGCCTCGGCGGTGCTCGGCCCGGCGTGCCGCGGGTGGATGCCGTCCGCGACGGTGACCGCGCCGGCCGGCAGCCGGGCGTCGAGCTGGGCCGCGAGGGCCTGCACGGTGGCCCGCGCGCCGCGTCGCTCGCCGGACACCGCGAGTACGCGGGGACCGGTCAACAGATCGAGGAAGACCACCGCGTCCTGCCGGGTGCCGACCGCGACCAGCAACGGGGCTGGACCGGTGCCCACTTCCAGGTCGGTGCGCGCGATCCACCACAGCCGGGGGTCGAGTTCGTCGACCGCCCACGGCTCGGCGGGCTCGGGCAGGTCCGGCCCGCTCGCGACCAGCACGCCCACCACGTCCCGCTCCACGAGTGCGCCGTACGGACGCGCACCGGCCGACACCTCGGCCGCGAGTTGGAGGGCATGCTCGGCGTCGGCCCAGGTGTTCGGCTCCCGCAGCGCCCGCACCAGCAGTCGGCGGCGCCGCCGATACCGGGTGAACGCGGTCACCGGCTCGGCGAACGCGGCCACGGTGAGCGCGAGCTCCCGGCGCAGCCGGCGGCGGACGAAGCGCCACCCACCGCGCCGCATCGCGGCCCAGTGGGCGAGGGCGAACACGAGGATGACGATCCCCGTGTAGCCGAGCAGGGTCGTCAAATCCTGTCCGGCGACCTGCATGGCGAGGTCCTCGGAGCCTGTCATCCGCTCTCCTCGATCGCGGCCGGCTCCCGACGGATGGCCGCGATCCCGTGGTAGGTACGAGACTTGACCGTCCCGCGCGGTATCCCCAGGGTGCGGGCGACGTCCGCGCCGCTGCGATCGAGCAGATGCACCTGGGCGAGCGCCTCGCGGTGCGGAGCGGCCAGTGCGCGCAACGCCCCCACGAGCACGCAGCGATCCACGACCGTCGCGGCCGGATCGGGCACCGACGGCAACCCGGCGAACTCGCTCGGGTCGATGCCCACCGGCAGCGACCGGTTGCGCCGCCGGGCGTCCACGGCCAGGTTGCGCGCGACCCGGAACAGCCACATCCGGATCGGCCGGCCGTCCCAGTCCAGCCGGTCCGCGGCCTCCCACGCTCGTAACAGCGTTTCCTGGACCACGTCTTCGACGGTGTGCAGGTCGGCGCCCAGGATTCCGCTCACATACCTGCGCAACGGCGCGCTCTCCGCCATCAGCAGTTCGATCCGCCGTTCGCGCTCGTGGGTCTCACGGCCAGGCGACACGACTGGGCTCCTCGGAAGTTCGGCCGGCGTCCGTTCCGCCGGTCAAGATCACGATATGGAGCCGGAAACACCCTCGGCGGGCCGGAAAATGAACAGTCGGCGATCTTCTGGCGGACCCCCGGTGACCCAAGGTCGTGCGGCCCGAACGTACGCACACGGGCGGGTCGAGGCCCGCGCGTGGGTGCGATCGCACGGACCGGATCCGGTCAGCCCACCGCCTGCGGGCGCTCCGCGTCGTAGCGCTCGCGCGCCCGGTCCACCTCGGGGATGAGCTCTTCCCGAGTGGTTCGTCGCCCGCGGCCCCGAACTCGCCGACCGGATCCGGACGATGGTGCCGGGCGGCGCGGACGCGGTGCACACGGCGATGCTCGGTTCGGACGCGCTGGACAAGGGCGCAGCCGCGGGCGTTCGTGGCGGTCAAACGCGGGCGCGCCGCCGTCGGCACTGCGTGGGGCCCGGGTACACCACCTCCGGGTACGCGCGGACGGTGCGCGGTCGACCGAACTCGCGGCGCCGGCCCGCAAGGGCGCGCTGACCCTGCGGGTGGCCGGGGCGGTCGCGCTCGCGGACGCGACCGAGGCATTCGCCCGGCTCGGGGAGGGCGGGCTGCGTGGGCGGCTCGTGCTGGTGCCGTGAGGCGGGGGAGGGCACCGTGAGTCCGGGCGCCGGCAGCCGAATGTGGCTCCGGCGCCCGGGGTTCACGGATCGGATTCGGGCGAGTCGATCAGGGTGTGTGTGCGTGCGGCGTCTTCGGCGTGTGCACGTGTTCCTCCCACGGCTGCCGTGGCGGCCCGGCGTGGATCGCCTCGTCGATTTCCAGCAGGGATTCGCTGTGCCGTTCGCGCTCGAACGCCTCGGCGCCCCCGCGGACCCCGAACAGTCGCTTCGCGACGATGATGTAGACGACCGCGAGGATGTTCAGGACGAGGGTGGCCACCTTGAACGGGCTCACGTGCTCGCGCATCTCGTAGCCCTCCAGCGGCAGGAACGCCGCGGTGGCGACCACCGTGAGGTATTCCGCCCAGCGCTTGAGCAGCCACAGGCCGACCGCCTCGACGATCTCGATCACCGCGTAGGCGACCATCGCGATGGCGACCCAGATCAGCGTCGAGTGCTTGTAGTCGAAGGTCTTGCGGATCGAGTCGACGATCGGCGAGTGGTCCAGGTCGTAGTGGAAGTGCTCGGCCACCGGCCGGAACGCGGTCAGGTCGTCCTCGAACAACTTGCGGACCGAGTCCTGCGAATTGCTGAATCGCCAGACCGCGTAGGCCGCGAGCAGGATCAGCACGCCGCGCGCGGCCCGCTCGATGGCCAGGAAACGCAGGATCAGCACGTCGCGCAGGGCCCGTCCGCGCATCACCGTCGGCGCGTCGCCGGCCGGGCCTCGGCCCTTGACCTCGCCGAGCACGTAGTCGCCGCAGCGTAGGCAGCGCCACGCCTCGCCGACCGGCGTGCTCGCGTGCAGTCGGTCGCGCAACGCCGGTTCGTCGGGTGCGTACGTCTCGTGTCCGCGCCGGGCGCAGGTCCGTCGATTCCAGTCCACGCGGCGAAGTTACGGCCCGTGGGTCCGGTTCCGTCCAGGATTTGACCGGGTTCGCATCAAGGATTGGTCATCGAAGTGTGAAATGACGGCCCGAGGACCCGCCGGGGTCCGGATCAGGCCGCGCTGCGGCCGGTCAGCACGGTGTCCAGGTGCGCCGCCCACTGCCGGATGATCGCCCGCCGGCGCGCCGCGTCCTCGGTGAGCAGCTCCCTGACACCCAGCCCGCGGGCGAGGCTCAGCGTCGCCTCCACCGCGGCCGGCACCCCGGGGCGGGACACGTCGGCGCCGAGCAGGTCGACCGCCATGTCGTACATCGCGGCGCACAGTCGCCGATCCAGCGGCAGCACCCTGGCCCGCAGCGTGCCGTCCTCCGCCGCGGCCACCCACAGGCTGAGTGCGGCCCGGTAGAGCGTGCCCCGGAACATCGACACGAGCGCGTCGACCACCGCCGCGGTGTGTTCGGGGCCGGGTGGGATCCGGGCCCCGTCCAGCCGTATCCGGGCGAAGAGGTCCCCGGCCATGTGATCGACCGCGGCGGTGAACAGGTCCTCACGGGTGGGGAAGTGGTGCTGCACCGCACCCCGGGAGACGCCCGCACGCTCGGCGACCACGGTCACGGTGCCGCCGAGCCAGCCGACCTCGGCCAGCACCTCGACGGCGGTGTCCAGAAGTTTTGTTCGGGTGACGCGACTGCGGTGCTGGCGTGGTTCGCGTACGGGTGCGCTGGTCACGGACCTCAGCCTAGCGCCGTGGTCGCGGGTGTTCGCCCTGCTCGGGTCGCTGCTTGACAGGGGTTGCGCCGGAGGGTCGAATGTCTTTAGCGAACGTTCAGTAACCTTGTGGATCCGAGGAGACGAAACCCCATGACCACAGCCGTCATCGTCGACGCGGTGCGGACTGCCTCCGGCAAGGGCAAGCCCGGCGGTGCGCTGTCCGGCACCCACCCGGTCGACCTGCTCGCCCACACGCTGCGTGCCCTGGTCGAGCGCAACGGACTCGACCCCGCGCTGGTCGAGGACGTGATCGCGGGCTGTGTCTCCCAGGCGGGCGATCAGTCGCTGAACATCGCGCGCAACGCGGTGCTCGCCGCCGGATTCCCGGACGGCGTCCCGGCGACGACCGTGGACCGGCAGTGCGGATCCAGCCAGCAGGCCGCGCACTTCGCCGCGCAGGGCGTGATCGCCGGCGCGTACGACGTCGTGATCGCGGGCGGCGTCGAGTCGATGAGCCGGGTGCCGATGGGCTTCGCCGCTCGCGGGGGCGACCCGTTCGGCGAACTGCTCGGCAAGCGCTACCCCGAGGGACTGATCCCGCAGGGTTACTCGGCCGAGTTGATCGCGGCCCGATGGAACCTGGACCGCGCGGCGCTCGACCGGTTCTCGGCCCGCTCGCACCGGCTCGCCGCGCAGGCCGGCGCCGAGGGCGCGTTCGACCGGGAGATCGTGCCGATCACGCTCGCCGGCGGCGAGCACCGGGTGGACGAGACGGTACGGCCCGCCACCACCAAGGAGGGCCTGGCCGGGCTCAAGCCCGCGTTCGTGGACGAGGGCATGGGCGCACGCTTCCCGGAGATCGACTGGCGGATCACCCCGGGCAACTCGTCGCCGCTGACCGACGGCGCCTCCGCCGCGCTGATCATGAGCGAGGAGCGCGCGACCACGCTCGGGCTGACCCCGCGTGCCCGCTTCCACGCGTTCGCGGTGACCGGCGACGATCCGTTGCTGATGTTGACCGGGGTCATCCCGGCCACCCGCAAGGTGCTCGAACGGGCCGGCCTCGGCATCGACGACATCGACGCCTTCGAGGTCAACGAGGCGTTCGCGCCGGTGCCGTTGGCATGGGCGGCAGAGGTGGGCGCCGACCTGGAGAAGGTGAACCGGCGCGGCGGTGCGATCGCGATCGGGCACCCACTCGGCGCGTCCGGCGGGCGGCTGCTGAGCACGCTGCTGGGGGTGCTGGAGTCCACGGGCGGCCGGTACGGCCTGCAGACGATGTGCGAGGGCGGCGGGATGGCCAACGCGATGATCATCGAACGCCTCTGAGGCTTCCTGTCGCGATTTCCTTTCGGTTCGTCCCGGTTTCCCGGTGGTTCGACCGTCTTGCTGGTTCACCTCGATTTTCTCGTTCGCTCGGATCGTTACGGAGACACACAGATGCGCATCGAAGGCACCACCGCCCTGATCACCGGCGGCGCCTCGGGCCTGGGCCTGGCCACCGCCGAACTGCTCGTCGAGAAGGGCGCGTCCGTCGTGCTCTTCGACCTGCCTTCGTCACAGGGCAAGGAGGTCGCCGAACTGCTCGGCGAACGGGCCGTGTTCGTACCCGGTGACGTCACTCGGGAGGACGAGGTACGAGCGGCGGTGGACGCGGCGGACGTGGACGGCACGCTGGCGATCACGGTCAACTGCGCGGGCGTGGCCAACGCGGCCCGTACGGTGGGGCGGCAGGGCGCCTTCCCGTTGGACCTGTTCGCGCGTGTGGTCAACGTCAACCTGATCGGCACGTTCAATGTGCTGCGGCTGGCGGCGGAGCGCATGGTCGGGCACGAGCCGGTGGACGGCGAGCGCGGCGTGATCGTCAACACCGCGTCGGTCGCGGCCTTCGACGGGCAGATCGGACAGGCCGCGTACAGCGCGTCCAAGGGCGGCATCGCGGCGATGACGTTGCCGATCGCGCGGGACCTCGCCGGTCTGGCGGTGCGGGTGATGACGATCGCGCCCGGGTTGTTCGAGACGCCGCTGCTCGGGGCGCTGCCGGAGGCCGCGCGGGCCTCGCTCGGTGCGCAGGTGCCGCATCCGAGTCGGTTGGGGCGGCCGGCGGAGTACGCGTCGCTGGTTGCGCACATCGTGGAGAACCAGATGCTCAACGGTGAGGTGATTCGGTTGGACGGGGCGATCAGGATGGCGCCGAAGTAGTCGCTGGGCGCTGTGCCTTTTGGCCTCATGCGGGTGGCTTGCGCTGGGCGGGGGACCCGGCCTCCGGCCGAGGTGGCCTCAAACGCCGGCCGGGCTGTTTGGCCTCAAACGCCGGCCGGGCTGTTTGGCCTCAAGCGCCGGCCGGGCTGTTTGGCCTCAAGCGCCGGCCGGGCTGTTTGGCCTCAAGCGCCGGCCGGGCTGTTTGGCCTCATGCGCCGGCTGGGCTGTTTGGCCTCATGGGTCGGCTGGGGTTGGGCTTGGCTCTTGTGGTGGTCGGGTCGGCAGGCCGGGTGTGTGGCCGACTGTGGCCAGGGAGATGGTTACGTAGCGGTTGGCGATTTGTTGGGGGGTCAAGGGGCCCGTGGGGCGGTACCAGTTGGCGACGGCCTGGCAGCACGTGATGACGGCGCGGCCGGCGTCGACCGGGTACGGGGTGGTGAACTCGCCCAAGGCCACGCCGTCTCGTACCGCGTCGTGCATCAGGGCCTCGAGTTCGTCGCGCATCGCGACGTAGCGGGCCCGGTTGTCGGGTTCGAGGCTGCGCATCTCGGTGTCCAGGAAGGCCAGGGGCGCGCGGTTCGCCATGTACAGCACGATGCACTCGACCAGTGCGGCGAACCGGGCGGTGGGCGCGTCGTCGGCCTCGGCGAGGGCGCCCCGGCAGCGACCGAGCGCCGCGTTCATCGAGCCGATCAGCAACTCGACCAGCAGCGCCTGCTTGTTCTGGTAGTGGTAGTACAGCGCCGGCACCGTCACGCCCACCCGGCGGGCGATGTCGCGCACCGTCGTGCCGTGATACCCGTGCTCGTCGAACGCGGCGAGCGAGGCGGCCAGGATCGGCGGCAGGAGCAGCGGGTCGTACGCGCGCCAGTCGGTGTGGCCGTCGGCGCGCAGGTCCGCCGCGAGTCGCTCCGCCATGGGGTCCGGCTCCTGATTCCGCACGCGGGCTCCGGCCGTTCCGGGGCACATCGTCTTGGTTGTCGCCATTGTGGTTGTCGGCAGTCTAACGATCGCTCGCTCGGTAACCCGGGCGCCGGCCGCGCCCGGGCTCCGTCGACCCGAGCCGGCCCCGAACTCGGCCGCGCGGCACCGTATTTCGTGCCCGCGCTCAGCCGCCGATCTGCTGCAGGGTCTTGACCAGCTCGGCGAAGCCGATGCCGACCTCGTCCAGGACGCGCAGCAGGGCCGGCGGCGGGTCGCCGATCTGCCGGTTGAGCGGACCCACTCGGCCCGGGACGCTCGCCAGGTCTCCGCCGCGGAAGCGCGACTCCGGGTCGGCCGGGGGACGAATCTGGTAGCTGCGCCAGTTCCGGGCGGGCCAGTTCAGCAACGTCAGGTCGGGTGCGTGCCAGGCCATGAAGGCCCAGCGGCGCTCGTTGCCGGCCTGGATCAGTACCGGTTCGCCGTACTGCGCCAGACGGGTCGCGGCCACCGCCGCGATCGGAACCGGGTTGCCGAACGAGCCGGTGATCCGCCAGATCCCGTCCTCGATGCCGGCAACCCAGCCGTGCGCGGCGAATTCCTCTATCGCGTCGGCGTACGGGCTGTCCTCGGCGGGGGTGGTCGGGAACGGCTCGGGGTCGCCGTGGGACGGCACGTACAGCGGCGCCGGCGTCGGAGTCGGCGCGGGCGGCGCAGTCGGGGCCGGGGTCGGAGCCGGAGTCGGCGCCGACGGGCGTGGTGCCGGTGCGACCGGCGGCCTGGGTGCGGCCTCGACCGGGCGCG
>NZ_JBEXCV010000227.1:0-10753 GCF_040605455.1 Embleya sp. NPDC005575
CAGATGCACGGACGCGCCGGATTCGACCTCCTCCGCCACCGCATCCTCCTCCCACAATGAGGACGCAGCGTCACCACCGACTACGGAACAGAGCCGTTAGTTTTACAGTCCCGTTCCCGCCGCGATCGCGGAGGCGGGGGTCGGTCGTCAGGCGGTGGGTGCGCCGCAGTGGTGGTTCCATGCCCACGACGCGGCGGGGGCGGGGAGTGGTGGGCGGTGTGTGGTGGCTGTGCGGTGGGGTGTCGAAGGCGAGCAGGCTGCGTTTGGTGGCCACGTACACGCCGGCGCGGTCGACGGTGACGTCGGGCGGGCCGGCGTCCGGCGAGGCGTGCGGGTCCGCCCAGGCCCACAGTGGGCAGCCGTCGGTGCGGGCGAGCGCGGCGACGTACCCGCCGTCGGTGGTCAGGACGCACACGCTTTCGTCGACGATGAGGTTGACCCGGCGGTGGGACAGGATGGGCAGCGATGCCCACGGGGATTCGGCGGACCACAGGAGTGCGCCATTCCCCGCGTCGAACGCACGGACGTCTCCCCGGTCGTTCCAGGCGTGGACGACGCCGTCGGTGATGTGGGTCTGCGCTCTGCCGTGGGCCTGCGGCAGGCCGATCGGCGTCGACCACAGCGCACCGCGGGAGGCGGACGAGGCGACGAGGACGTGCTCGCGTGTCCCGGCGATCCGGATGTCGTCGTACGCGCCGACGTAGTCGAACGGGTCCGCGGCGAAGACATATCGGGTGTGTTCGCCGGTGGCGCCGTCGACGACCCGGAGCGCGTTCCCATAGGAGGAGGTGACGAGCAGGCGTTCGCCGCGTAACCCGATCGGCTGGTACGACTTCGTCCACACCATGGCCCCGGTGGCGACATCCAGCGCGAACATACGTGTCGGATGGTAGCGGGCAAAGACCACCGGACCGGCTCTGTCCGGGAGGCCGGAGCCGGTGATCGAGTGTCCGTTGCGCCGCCCCCACAGCAACCGGCCGGTCGTGCCGTCCAACGCGAACACCGCCCCTTGGCACAGCACGATCAAGGTGCCGTCGGTCGTCTCGTGCAGCGTACTTATGTACCGGCTTCCGGAGCGGCGGGGCAGGCGGATCGGGTTGCCGAGTTCGTACAGCGGACGGAGCCTGTCCCGGAGGGCGCGGGACCACAGCTCGGCCCCGTCGCGCAGGTCGATCGCGCGGGCGCGACGCAGATCGCTCTGATAGCCGATGTGTTCGCCGATCGCCTCCAGGGTTCCGTGGAACTCCTTCTCCCATACCACCCGTCCGGTGGCGGCGTCACGGGCGAAGGTCGTGCCGGACAGGGTGCCGTAGACGCGCCCATCGGCGGCGTACAGCGACGGTTGTCGATTGAGATCCTTCGGCAAAACCTGCCAGCGGATCTGCGGTACGGGTATGGCCGATTGCTTCACCCGGCCAGCCTGCCGGCCACACCGGCCGCAGTCGGAGGGACCTCCCCGGGGCTGTGACGTTCCTCGTCGATACCGGGCCCCACCCGCCCCGGGTGGTCCCACGTCCGGCGGGGCCGGGTGAACCGCCCCTGCGGGCGGGTTGCCGTCATGGTGGGCCGTCCGCCCACCCACGTGCTCGGCACCGGCTCGCCCATCACCGTCTCTTCCCACGACGTCCGGCCCGAACCCCCAGCGCGTGTCCGGAGCAGGGGCACACGGTAGGGCGGGCTCCGATCGACGAGCGCCCCTTCGATCGCGGCACACCCCGGCACCGAGCCGGCCGACACAGGAATGTGCATCCCCACGACAGCCAGACCACGCATGTGGTACCGCTGTTGGGCAGGCCACGACAGCAGTTTGGTCACTCCGTGACAGCCAAGACCCCCGCACTCAGCCGGACAAAGCCCAGCTCGACAAGGAGAAACCGAAACCCGCACCGCTGACACCCACCCCGCTGACACCACACCACACACTCACAGGCCGAGCGCGGCGGCGACGGCCGCGTCGAGCGCGCGTCGAAGGGTGCGGGTGCGGAAATCCGAGGACACGCAGACTGGCGAAGTCGCGTAATCAACTGTCGCGAGTTCTCGGGCGTGGCAGGCTCGGTGGTGGCTTTGAGTGATCGCCGGGGGCATATCGGCTCCAGGGTGTTCCGGCTTCGGCGGCCAGTCTCGTGGTGCTGGTGTGGTGATAGCCGAGCGCGTCGGCGACGATCGGGGCGGGCATTTCCAGGAGGTGTCGCCGGACTGCGGCACCGCGTGCCGCGGCTGTCGGGATGCCGATCTTGTTCAGCAGCGCCGACAGGTGTTTTGGGTTGGCCGGTTGTCCCGCGCGCCGTCCGGGGAACAGTCAGCGGGATTCCTGATTGGTCGCGGTATTCATGTTGCCGCGAGCGGCCGTGTGGTCCAGGAGAAGGCCGGCGACCGGTTCCGGGACGGGCGAAGGCGGTTCGCCCAGTCGCAGGAGCACCTGATCACCGTCCCGGACGACATCGTCGACGGTGAGTCGAACGACGCGGGTCAGTGGTTGCGCGTAGAGGAGAACGATGATCGCGGCGATGCGGGTCCGAAGCGGCGGATTCCGGTCCGAGAGCATCCTGCCGAGAAGTTCCAGCCGGCGGCCCTCTGTGAGCGGTGCGGCCCTGGTCACCCGTTGAACGGGAAGGTCCCAACCTCTGGTGAGTCGCGTTGTCACGGACCACCGCAGGAATCCGCGCAGGCGGTTGCGGGCGTGTGTGCCCTGTTCGGCATGCCATGCGTCGATGTCGGCCTGCCGGCAGTCGGCGAGTGTCCGGTCTCGCGCGGCGAGCCATCCCAGGAAGAGTCCCGCGTACTTGATCTGCTCGCCGGCGAACTGGCGCCCACTGGTGGTGATCGGGACTTGTTCCGCCCGACTGCGGAGCCCGGCCAGGACCTCCCAGACCGCGAAGCGATGGATCGTCTTGACGTGCTCGGGGTCGCGCAGGGTGGCCATGTGGCCGGGCAGCCACCGTTCGAAGGAACAGATCTGCCTGTCGGCGGGCGGGAGCACCCCGCAGGTCATGAGAAGTTCCTCGAAGTGGGCCGCCGTGCGCCACGGTTGCAACGTGTGGAACGCTTCGTGGGTCAAGGCGATCTCGCCGTTGCCCAGCCGCCGAAGCAGGTCTTGCGCGTTGCCCGGGTGGTTCGGGCGCATGGCCAGCCAGGCCAGTCCGCTCTCGGGCCGCTCCATGCGCACCAACAGGCCCAACAGCGGCAGCAGTTGCGGTCGAACGCGTCCGGATCCGTCGTCCAGGAGGAGGGCGAGCCGGTCGGTGAGCGTGCATCGTTCGCAGAGCCGGCCGCCCAGCAGATTTCCTTCGAAGCCGCAGCGAGAACAGGCGAACGACACCGAGAATCCCGCGCAGGCGGGGCAGATCGCGGCGCCGTCGCCGGCCCGGATCCCCGGCAGGGCCCGCTCCAGTCCGCACCCGGAGCAGGTTCCGCGCGTTCGCGCCGCGCGGACCGAGCATGTTCGACAGACGTGGCCGTCCGGCCAACTGCCGGCTTTGTGTCTGCGGCGCCCGCAGCGGCAGCAGTCGGTCATGAACCAGCGCTCGTATTGTTCGTCGGTGGCGTAGGACCGAGTCATGCGTCGGGCAGGATCCGGGCGGCGCGGGGCCGCAGCTTGGCCACTCCCGCGGGTGCGGGCAGATCACCGCCGGCAGTCTTGCGGACGCCCGCGTTCTCTGCGGTGGCGGTGACCAGGTCGGCGGGAGTGCAGCCGAGGATGTCGCAGAGCGCGGCCATGACCTGCAACGACAGGCGTTCGGGGGTGCCCGATACGAGTCGGTGGACCTGGGAGGCGGACAGTTCGATGCCCCGGTCACGCAGGAGTGGAACGAGTTCGGTGGCCGTGAACACACGCTGTGCGGCCATGATGTCGCGCAACCGCCAGATGTAGCCGACCTTGCGTTTCGTCATGCCTTGCTCCTTGCCGCGGGACCCTCCAGCGCGGCGGCGACGGCCGCGTCGAGCGCGCGTCGAAGGGTGCGGGTGCGGAAATCGGAGGACACGCAGGTGTAGATCGACGTCGTGCTCGCGTGCTCGTGGCCGACTTGTTCCTGGACGAATCTCGGGTCGCGGCCAGCCTCGATGAGATGGGTGACGTAGGACCTTCGGAATGAATGGAAGTCGAGTCCGGAGTCGAGGCCGAGGGTTTCGCGGTAGGTGACGAACCGTGAGTTCAGCCGTTGGCATCCGACTCGGAGTCCGCGTTCCGACGGCCAGGCCGCCGGGTTGTTGTCGACGGCGAACAGCGGGCGGATCTCGGTGAACCACTCGTCCAGGATTTCGGGGGTCCAGTCCCAGACGGTCAGCACGCTGCGGCGCTTGGGGGGTGAGCCCTTCTTCGCCTTGAAGGAGCGCACGGCCTCGGAGTAGGCGCGGATGGTGGTGTGCTTCAGATCCCGCAGGGAACGCAGGTCGCCGAGCCACTCGTCGATCATCGCCGGCGACCACTGCCACGGAAACGCGTTCACGTACGCGCTGAACGCCTTCACCGCGTTCTCGCGCCCCTCGATCGTGGAGCGAGCCAGGTTCCGCGCGAGCTGCTGGTTCGCGAACCCCGCCAACATCGCCGCGAAGACCTGTTCCTCGGGCCGCAACAGCGGCACCCCGTCCACCAGATGCAGCCTGGCCGCACCCGGCGCTGAACCATCGAATCCCACGAATCGACCACCCTCCGTCACTCGCACCCAACGCGAGAAAACCGCATCGGATGCGACTCCCGGACGAAATCGCAGATCAACCAGCCTCACGAGTGACACCGACTGGCGCTCAGAGCCTGCGAACCGGTAGCTTCACCCGCCGTTCCGTGGATCCAACTGCCGTCTCGGGTAACGAAAACTCGGTCTTCCCATGCTGCGATTCGCAGACAGTCGCGTAATCGCATCCGATGCAGTAGGCGGCACTTGCAGTAGTGGTACAGCCGTTGGCGCCGAGAACGATCTAGGTCTGATAGCACCCACTCCTGAACGCCCGCGCGCCGAATGGGGCTTTCGCTCGGGCGGTGACACCGCCCATCGGCGCTCAGCCCCGGACCGGATCCCGGGGTCGCATACTGCCGACGCATCGAGGACCCGGGGTCCTACTCGTCGTCGTCCTCCTCGGTCAGGGCGTCCTGGATCCGTCGGGCCACGGTCGCAACGTCAGTGCCAGCGTCGGCGGGAATCTCGATATCGACCTTCTGGCCCTTCGCCGTGATCCGGACCGTGATGCCGGTGCCCTTGCCGAAGGTATGCCGAATGATCTCCGCGAGTCTGCGGAACGTTTCGGGCCCCTGGGCAAGACCAACGACGCTCGTGGCGATGGTGCTTCCGAGCAGGGCGATCTCGGTGACGGAACCCCGAGTGCCCGAGCGGATCGCCAGCTTTTCACGTACGAGAATGTCCGCGAGTTCGGACGGCATGACTACGGCAATCAAGAGTTGCCCCCTTCACTGGTTCATCGATGGTTCAGCCCCGTCCGGGTCGGCTGCCGCGGCGCAGACGGATGGGCGCGGGTAGCGTCAGTACGCCTGGAAGTTGGCCCAGATCACGGGGTGCGGATCACGGATCTCGTCATCAACTCGGGACGTCCCTCGCACGGAGTAGACCTTCCATTCGCCGAGCATCCGCAACTGAATCCTCCTCAGTAGATGCGCGTGATCGCCTTGCGGCGGGGCCAACATCCCCTCGGCGATCAGGTCCTCGAACACCTCGGTGAACGGCGCGTCGAAGATGTCGACGGACGTGGCGATCACCTGGTCGGCGCCCGACTGGATGGCCCCGGCGGCGAGCCCAATGGCCTCACCCCCGAGAGACGAAGCGGTCGAACTGGAGCAGCACGACAGGACCACGCGTTCCGGCATCGGCAGGAACGGGGTGCCATCGTCGAACCTGCCGAACAGTTCCCCCGAGTTCAGGAAGTCGTCCTCGGCCAGCGGAAGGGCCGACCAGGCCGGGTCGGAGTCGTGCACCGCGTGCCCGCGGTAGAAGAACAATCCCGGGGTCGAGGGGCCGATCCGGTGAAGCGCCCGGAGCAATGCTTCCTTGGTGGCCGGTACGAGGGACCCCGTCGTCCCCAACAGTGTGGCCGCGCTCTGCACCACCGACTCCGAAGTCCGCTTGCGCAGCGTCCCGTCCGGGTCGTCGCACGCGAGCAGGAACGGTGTGGTCGCGGCTGCCGGTCGCACCGTCCGCTTCCTCCTCGCCGACCGTACGAGCTGGGTCGGGGCGGAAGTCCACATTCGCAGGACGGCCCGTTCCACGAGTCGGTCCTCGGTCCCCGGGATCATCGCGATCGGCCAGGGCACACAGGCGAGTTCGCGTGCCGCCGCAATCGTCAGCGATACCGGATCGGTTTGCGTCGCCGTACCCAGTTCCTCGACCAACGGCGGCGGCAGCAGATCGCCCACCGTGCGGGTCATGATCTGTTCCTCGGCCGACCCCCAGCTTTCAAGGTGCATGAACGGCTCGTAGTAGTCGCCGGGTCCGCGCCGGTAGGGGAACAGACTCCAGGTCTTCGGTTCCGACGACCGGGCCTGCCCGGCCAGGCCCAGCAGCACCGGTTTGACGCGATCCCGCTTCCGGAGGTCCTCACTGCCGTACCCGATCGGCTTCGCGTCACAGGCGGCGAACCAGAAAAGGAAGCCGTTCTCGATGTGCGAGGACCAGAACAGACCCGCGGGCAATGCCTCGTCTAGCGACTGGGGCACGAGTGTGCGTGCCCGCCCGGCCGGCGGCACGTTGTCGTAGTGCGGCATGAGAAGCGCCACGCCCTGAAAGGACACAGGTGACGGGAAAAGCAGACGCGTGGCGCTGAAGCCGTCATTGAGCGCGGTGAAGATCGCCTTGGAGACCAGTGGCGGAACAACCTCCACCGCCCCTGTCGGCTCCGCCGAGGGGCTGAATCCGCTGTCCGTGTGCTTCTTGCTCTCCTCCTCGGTGTCGACATCGACAATGGCTCCGATCATGGACTGAAGGCGGCACGACTCGATCAGTTCGGCAACGGCCCGACCATCGCCCAGGGCGGTCGCCGATGCGAGCGCCGCGTGCCTCGACGGGCCGAAATTGATCCAGAGAGTGACCCGTTGCGTGTGCGAGCAGGCACGGTATCGCGGAGTGTCCAGCTTCGCCCACGCGGCGAGAGCGAGACTGAGCCCCTCCTCGTCGTACCGGCCTGTGGCCACCCGGATCGCCGCGGCGCGTTGCTCCAATTCCCCGATCAGCCAGTAGTCGGCCCGCTCTTTGACCAGCCTCGTGAGCGCCGCCGACACGAGGGCCAGCGCCCGCTCCGGCTGGTCGTCGTCGGCGAGGCGCTTCGCGAGGCACGAGATCAGGTACGTGTGGGGGACGATCCCCAGTTTGCGGACGTGCTCGACGCCGGCGACTTCGTGGGTGCCGATGCCGGGCGCCTCGTCGAGCACCCGGGAGGCCACGCGATGGAAGGCGGCGGACGCCCTGTGGCTCGCCCCCTCCACGTACTCCAGGTTCTCAAGGGCGCCTTTCCGGTTTCCGGCCTTCATCATGAGGACGATCGCCTGGCAGAAGGTCCGGCGCTTGTGACGCGGGGTGGGCCAGTACGCAGAAGCCCCGGCGAAGCACTCCGCCGCGGTTGCCCAGTCGGCGAAGCGCACGTACTCGAAACCCAACAACTCGTACAGGACCGCCAGGTTCCTATCGGGGTGCGGATTCGCGTCGCGGGGATGTTCGGTGATGCGGATCAGCATCGAAAGCGCGTAGGAGAGCCCCGCATTCCCCGAGTCGTCGGCATCGGCGACGCGCAGTCCGCCGAGAAGCCCGTCGAGTTCCACGAGGTCACGGCGCAGCGCGTTCGGCAGGACCGGGTTGCGTTCCAGAAAGGCGCCGATGAGACCCGCAATCCGCCTGATGCCGGGGGTCGTCGGGTTATTCCGGCTCGGAGACAGCCGGCGCCGTGCGAGGCGTCCCGCGACAACGAGAAGACGTCCATACGCCGTAGCGCCCATCGACTTCCCCCCACGGTTCACCCCGCCCCATGCGTTACCGGGAGATGCCGGGCACGGGCGGCCGCGGCCCGGTGGAGGGGCAGTTGCCTCAAGCATGTCGTCTCACGGCGCAGGAGGCGCGGGTTTGCAAGGAATGCCTGGTAGAGCGGTCCGTGAACGAACACCCGTCGTCGGGAACGGCTGCGCGGTGTCGGTGCGCGTTGGTTCGCGAGAACGAACACGGGCGCGCGCAACGTCGTTCGGCCTCCGAAACCGCGAGCGTCGGTGCGAAGCGGATGACCGAGCGTCGACGGCGGCCCGCTTCGAAGCCGCCCGCGAAGAGGAGCCGTTCGCGATACGCCACCTCGCGCGGTGCCGTTCTCCACCGAGGGCTGGGCCTGCTTCGCGGCGGCGACGCCGTCCTCGTTCGACTCTGTGCGGGACTCCGGTTGCGACGCGGTCGGTTCACCTTGACGACCGCCGCGAAGACGGTGACGCCCAAGCCCTTGAGGGCCGGGGCCTGCCGGTCCCGCCCGGGTGGGGCCGGCAGCCCGACGGCGGGTTCACCTTGCCGTGCCGCCAACCCGCGCACCGCAGTCCGGTGGGGACGGTGCCGACCCTGATGGCCCACCGCGACACTCGCGGCCTGTTGTCGGCGTACTGAGGTAAGTGCTCAATGTCGTACGGGTGAACGTGCCCAGGTATCGCCCCGGAGGAGCTGGGAGACGGCGGCCTTCTGTGCCCGGGGGAGGCTGCGGGCTGGGTGTCTTGAGTCAGAATGCAGTGCATGACCCCACGTTCGGTGCCCGAACCTCACGAAGCCCCCAGCATGACGACTCCCGTGTGGGCCGACGATGTGGTGCTCTCCACGCTGAGCGGCCACGGAGAGATCCGGGACGTCAGGATCCGCATCGGGCAGCGGGACCGTGCACGAATCCTGCTGATCGACGCGGGGGTGCCGACGGAGATCGAGGACAGCGACTATCGGAACTGCCTCGACGTGGTCCGCACCCGCCTGCAAGGTGAGGATCGGCTCCTGTGCTGCCAGGGTGCACGTCCGAATGTGCACGCGTCCGGCATGCTGCTCCAGTTCGGAAACGGCCGGGAAGCCTACGTACTGGCGTCGGGAAACGGTGATGAAGAGCCTGCGGTCGTCGACATCTTCGCGCCCGCGCCCACCTCACAGGTCACCACCATGGAGAAGCAGCGCGCATGGTACTTCGACTTCCTCGGGTGGGCCCCCGCCCGACGGGAATGAACGATGCCCGCTGAAGCCTGCGGACCTCGTCCTCGGTCAGCCTGCGGACCTTGACCGGCTCTGCTACCGACCCCCCTGTTGCCGGTTTGATGTCCATGACATCCAACCGGCACGGGGAGCATCACGACCACCGGCAACCTGGTGAACGTTTCCGGTCACAGCACTAATTCAGGACGAAGCTCCAGCGGAGGGCTTCGTTTTGTATCTCGATCAGCTCTTGGTCCAGCTCTTCTTTTCGCTCGGGTGTCAGGTTGGTCTGGCTGAGCATGCCCAGGACGAGTTGGTGCCGAATGCGCGCTTTCTTGGCGGTGCTCATCCGCTCCATCGAGATGAGCGCCCACTCGAAGCAGGCCGACAGGACCACCGCGATCAGCGGGCACGCGACGAGGAAGATCTTGCCCCACACCTTCTCGGCCGCACTGGCAGTGAGCAGGGCGGCCATGGCCATTCCCGCACCCGCGCCGCCCAGCGATGGAATGAGTTTGTCCGCCTGAAACGCGATGGGGACCGGCGGCCCGGAACGGGTGATGCCGTTGCGTTGCTGCGGAGTCGGCACACCCTCACCTGTCGTAACGATCGAGGTAGCCCTCGATCTCCTTGGCGTCTGCGGCGTTGGTCACGTCGAGCACGACGTTGTGATCCCGCCCCCCGCTGATGGTGACCTTCGTACCGGTGGTGTCGACAGCGACCTTGTTCAAGCGCCGCAACTGGAGGGCAGTCCTGACCATGCGCCAGACCAGCGGCACCACGGTGCTGAGGGACGTCGCCAAGAGAATCGGCAGTTCTTCCATGGATCGTCACTTCCCCCTTGCCGGCGGCCAAGGGCCTCACCGCCCAGCGAGCACGATCAAAGGCCTTCCCGCTCAGACCTGTTCCGGCAGTGCCACAGCAATGCCGTCCAGGATCTCAGGTCTTCTCCATACTGACAGGCGATTGCCTGTCTCGGCAGGCATTCGGTCCGGAAGGAGTCATGCGGCAACAGTTGTCCGTACGACGCTGAACCAGGGGCCGGCGCCGGGCTAGGCTTTCGGCTAATGCTGTGGCCGGCAACCGGTGCCCGGTCACAGCACTTTAAGAGCGTGTCTCATATGGAGAGTTGTGCGAGTTTCTTGTAGCAGGTCAAGGCCGCTGCCAGTCCGAGGAAGGCGGTGAAGTGGTCGCCGTTTCGTTCGTATCGGACGGTGAGTCGGCGGTAGCCGAAGAGCCAGGACAGGGTTCGTTCGATTTTCCAGCGGTGTCGACCCAGTCGTTCGGAGGTGTCGACGCCGGGCCTGGCGATGCGGGGGACCACTCGACGTCCGCGCAGCCGGGCGAGGGCGTCGGCGGAGTGGTATGCCTTGTCGGCGCGGAGTCTGCCGGGACGTCGGCGTCGTGGTCCGCGGCGGGAGCGTATCGCCGGGATCCCTCGCACCAGCGGCTTCAACGCCTGACTGTCGTGGGTGTTCGCGCCCGAGACGCCGACGACCAACGGAAGCCCTCGGGCTTATCGGAGAGCACATGGAGTTTGCTGCCCTTCTTGCCGCGATCGACCGGATTGCGACCGGTCAGCGAACCCCCCTTTTCGCGCGCACCGACGCCGC
>NZ_JBEXCV010000228.1:0-10738 GCF_040605455.1 Embleya sp. NPDC005575
CGACGCCCACCATCGGCGCGCCGGTCGGCAGCGGACCGGCCGCGGCGGGGCCCGCATCGGTGCCGTCCGCAGCGACCGACGCACGGGTGGACACGCTTGTCCCGACGAACCCGCCGGGCGGTTTTCGCCGGATGACCGCGCGCGGCGCGTTCACCGTCCTGGTCCCGGCCGACTGGTCCGTGCGCGACGCCGCCGGCGAACGGGTCTACTACCGCTCCCCGGACGACCTGTACCGCTTGGGCGTGCGTCCCGACGCGTCCGACGCGAAGGGCGATCCGTGCGGCGAGTTGGCCGTACAGGCATCCAAGGGCCTGGGACCGGGCACTTTCATCGGAAACGGAACGGACTACCATCAGATCCGCCTCGCGTGCACCACGGTGCACGGACAGGTCGCCGGTCTCTGGGAGTTCACCTGGAACGACCGGGGCTCCGTGCGCCGCTCGATCAACATGCGCTTCGTCGAGGAGGGCCGGACCTGGGACTTCTGGGTCTCCGGCCCGGACTCCGGTTCGGCGCTGGTGCGTTCGGCCTTCGATACGGCCCGGGAGAGTTTCGCGCCGGGTGGCTGAACGAACCCCCTGGGGCGGAACCTTCGGAGCACGCCAAACGTCCTACACGTGACGCCAATGACGCGCCGACAGGGCGGATCGTGAGGTGTCCACGGTCTTGGGGAGGACCTCGTGGCACACGACAGCGGCATGCACGGCCGCTTGGTGGATGGGCGCTATCGGCTGGGCGAACCACTGGGCCGGGGCGGGATGGGCACGGTCTGGCTCGCCTTCGACGAACTGCTGCGCCGGGACGTCGCGGTCAAGGAGGTCCGGATACCGGACGACCTGGACGAGATGGAGACCCAGGGGCGCTGCGAGCGCGCACTGCGCGAGGCCCGTGCGGCGGCCCGGATCACCCATCCCAACGTGGTCACCATCTTCGATGTCGCCGAGGACGACGGACGCCCGTGGATCGTGATGGAGTTGGTCCGCGCTCCCTCGCTCACCGACGTGCTGGACGAAGGCCGGATGGCCCCGCACGAGGCGGCCGAGGTCGGCTTGGCGGTGCTTGCCGCACTGCGCGCCGCGCGTGCCGCCGACGTGCTGCACCGGGACGTGAAACCCAGCAACATCCTGATGGCGCCCGGCGGTCGGATCGTGCTGACCGACTTCGGCATCGCCACCGTGGCCGGTTCGGTCACGCTCACCGCGACCGGGATGCTGGTCGGCTCGCCCGAATACCTCGCGCCGGAACGGGTGCTCGGGCGTCGGCCCGGCCCCGCCTCGGACCTGTGGTCGCTCGGGGTGACGCTGTATCAGGCGGTGGAGGGTTTCTCGCCGTTCCGGCGCACCGGCGCGATGGACACGCTCAGCGCCGTGCTCACCGACGAGCCCGCGCCGCCGCACCGATCCGACGCGTTGTGGCCGGCCATCGAGGGGCTGCTGCGCAAGGACCCGCTGGAGCGGATCGACGAGGACGAGACCGAACGACTGCTGATGGCGGCTCTGGTCGGCGGTGGTGTGCCGGCTTTCGAGGAGCCGGGCGTGGACCTGCCGATTCCGCCGGGCACCGCGACGGTGGAGGACCCCGGCGGTGTGCGGGGCGTCACTCACTCGTCCTGGCAGCCGGAGCCGCAGCAGAGCCCGCAGACCCCGCCGGTGTGGCAGCAGGCGCCGCCGGTGACCCCGGCACCGCCGTTCGGCGCGGTGAGTCGGGCCGACCCGGAGGGACCGACCGGCGGCTACCCGATGACCGGGGCACACGCGTACTCGCCCGCCGACGCGCTGCACGATTCGGCCACCGCCGACGACCGGCCCAACCCGGTACTGATCGGCGCTCCCACCGGCCCCTCGGCGCCGAATGCCGCAGCCAAGAAGCGGCGCCGGACCGTGGTGCTCGGCACCATGGTCGCCGCCGCCGTGACCGCGTTGGCGATCTGGGTGCCCTCTGCGCTGGGTGAGCAGGGCGGCGGCTCGGACTCGCCCGGGAAGAGCGACGCGTCGCAGGGCGCCCCGGCCGGCCTCGACGCGCCGAGCACCGGCACCCGCAGGGACACTTCGCGCCCCACCAGCGGCACCTCGGGCGGCACCGGGCAGATCGACACCGGGACGTCCGGCAACAGCAGCCAGGGCGGTGGATCGACCCGCACCACGCGGCCGACCCACGCCGGCACGGGAACGGCCCGCCCGTCCACCACGGCCCCGACCATGTCGCGACCGCCGACCACCAGCCGACCGCCGGTCACGAGTTCGGCGCCGGTGACCCGTTCGCCGATCGACACGTCCAAGGGCGGCAGCGGTGGTGCGCAGAGCGGCGCACCGCGGGAGCAGGGCGGTGCGAGTACGACGAACTGACCAGGTGCGAGCCACACGCGGACCCGCCTGCCGGCCGACCCGACGGTCGCCGCGGGCCGGGCCGGCGACCCGTCGGCGCGGATTCGAGTGGACCCGCGCGGGTGGTCGGCGCACCCGAGGTTTCGATCCGCTCGCCGAACCCGGGGCCGTCGCATCTAATGTGACGGGTTCTAGTCTGGTGATGGCCGGCGGAACAGTCGGTTGACGCGGGGAGGGTACGTGGCACAAACCGGGGGCACGCGCGGCCGGATCGTCGGCGGGCGCTACCGGTTGGGCACCATGCTCGGCCGAGGCGGCATGGGCACGGTGTGGCGTGCCGTGGACGAGATGCTGCACCGCGACGTCGCGATCAAGGAATTGCGGCTTCCGGACCACCTCGACGACGAGGAGAAGGACCTCGCCCGCGAGCGCACGCTGCGCGAGGCCCGCACGGCCGCCCGGATCGGTCACCCCAACGTGGTCACCATCCACGACGTGGTCGAGGACGGCGGCATCCCGTGGATCGTGATGGAGCTGGTCGAGGCCCAATCGCTCGCCGAGATCCTGGAGACCCAGGGCACGCTGACCCCGGCGGACGCCGCCGAACTCGGTCTCAAGGTGCTCGACGCGCTGCTCGCCGCCGACGAGAAGGGCGTGGTGCACCGCGACGTAAAGCCCGCGAACATCCTGGTCACCGCGCACGGGCGGGTGGTGCTCACCGACTTCGGCATCGCCACCGCGACCGGCACCGCGACGCTCACCACGACCGGCATGCTGGTCGGCTCGCCGGACTTCCTGGCACCCGAGCGCGCCGAGGGCAAGCGGCCGTTGCTCGCCGCCGACCTGTGGTCGCTGGCGATCGTGCTCTACATGGCGGTGGAGGGTCGGAATCCGTTCCGCCGGGGCACGATGATCAGCACCCTGAACGCGATCTTGACCGATCAGGCCGATCCGCCCCGGCACGCGGGCGGGCTCGAAGCGGTGATCGCCGGCTGGTTGATCAAGGACCAGGACCAGCGGATGGGCGCCGAGGAGGGAGCCCGGATTCTGCGCGAGGTGGCCGACTCGACGCCGTCCCGGCAGTTCGACGCGGTACCGCCGCCGCCCGCACACAGCCCCGCGCCGCCCGAGCAGCCGACCACGCCGGCCGGGGCGTACGACTCGCACCGGCACGCGCAGCCCGGATCCGACAGCGGCGCGGCCCAGCACCCGGGCGGCAACACGCCGCCCGGCGCGTGGTCGCAGCCGGGGTATTCGCCCGCCGACTCGGGGAGTTCGGCGACCCGCACCGCCTCGATGGTCGGTGGGCCGCCGCATCCACCGCAGACCCCGCCGGAGCCGTACCGCCCGGTGCCGGAGCCTCGACGCGGCGGCACCGGTCGCGTCGTCGCGGTCGTGGCGCTCGTGGTCGCGCTGATCGTGGGCGGGGTCGTGGTGGGGATCGTGGTCACCAGGAAGGACGGCAAGGACGACACGGCGGCCACGAATCCGCCGGTGTCGCAAGGGGCCACGACGACCCCGCCGGGCCAATCCCCCAGTCCCACCGCGTCCACCGGTGGGGCCGTGGTGCCACCGGCCAAGCCGCCGTCGCAGGGCGGCCAGGACGGCGGCACGGCCGCGCCGACCACGCTGCCGGGCTACGTGTGGACGAAGGACGCGGCGGGCTTCAGCCTGTTCGTACCGTCCGGCGCCAAACGCGAGGTGACCGGGGCGCAGAAGGACCAGGTCGACTACCGCACCGCCGACGGCAAGGTGTTGATCCGGATCGGCATGACCAAGGTCGGCGGGAACCCGCTCGCCAACTTCCACACCAACGAGACGAGCTTCAAGTCCGCCTACCCGACCTACAACCAGGTCCAGCTCAAGGACTACGCCGGATATCGGCCGGGCTGGCAGGCGGCGGTCTGGGAGTTCACCTGGAACGGCGACCCGCTCGCCACCGGCACCAAGAAGCCGGCGCACGCCATGGACCTGGGCATCGTCACCGACCGGAACACCGACTACGCGATCTACGTCGCGTCGTACGAAACCGACTGGTCCAAGGCACACGACGCGTTCCAGAACGTCGCGGCCTATTTCAAGCAGAACTGAGCTTTCAAGCAGAACTGAGCTTTTCACGCAGGACTGAGCCTTCACGCAGGACTGAGCGACCGCTACGAACGAGCGGCCGACGGGACCGAGGGGCCGACCCGACCGGGCGGTCGGCGGAACCGAACGGCCGCCGGACCCAGGCGCGTGGCGTCGCCCACCGAATCATCGGATCCCGGCGGGGTACGGTGCGAACTACCCAACCCCACCCGGAGGTACCCGTGAGCCCGCAGTCCACCGACCACATCGACGTCGACGTGATCGTCCTCGGTCTCGGCGTGGGTGGTGAGGCCGTCGCCGGCAACCTGGCCACAGCCGGGCTCGACGTGGTGGGCATCGAGGACGGCCTGGTCGGCGGCGAGTGTCCGTACTGGGGCTGTATCCCGTCCAAGGCGATGGTGCACGCGGCCGGCGAGGCCCGGCACCAGGAGCACCCGGACTGGTCGAAGGTCGCCGCGAGGGTGCGTGAGTTGACCGCCGACTGGGACGATCGGGCGGCCGTGGACCGGCTGGTCGACAAGGGCATGACGTTCGTTCGGGGCGCCGGCCGCATCACCGACGTGAACATGGTCGAGGCGACCGACGCCGAGGGCATCGTGCGGCGCTTCCGGGCCCGGCACGCGATCGTGGTCGGGACCGGCACGAAGGCGTTCATCCCGCCGATCGAGGGCCTGGCGGACACCCCGTTGTGGACCAACCGCGAGGCGATCGAGGCCGACCAGGCACCGCGCTCGCTCGCGGTGCTCGGCGGCGGCGCGATCGGCCTGGAACTCGCCCAGGTGTTCGCCCGGTTCGGCACGCACGTGACGATCGTGGAGAACGGCGACCGGGTGCTGGCCGTCGAGGATCCCGAATCCTCGGACCTGGCCGAGTGGGCGCTGAGTGAGGACGGCGTGGAGATCCACTTGGGCGCACGGGCCGAGCGGGTCGCGCACGACGGCAAGACCTTCACCCTCTCGCTGTCCGACGGGCGCTCGATCGAGGCGGAGAAGCTGCTGGTGGCCACCGGCCGCCGGGCGGATCTGACCGCTCTCGGCGCCGAGGCGCTCGGTGTCGACCCGCACGCGCACGCGCTGCCGGTGGACGGGCAGTTGCGGGTGCGGCCCGGTGGCGAGCCGCCGGCGGTCTGGGCGGTCGGCGACATCACCGGGCAGGGCGCGTTTACCCATGTGGCGATGTACCAGTCGACCATCGCCACGAAGGCGATCCTGCACAAGGTCGGACGCGGTGCGGCGGGTCCCGACGCCGACCACAGCGCGCTGCCGAGGGTGACGTTCGTGGACCCGGAGATCGGCGCGGTGGGCCTGACGGAGCACCAAGCCCGGGCCGCCGGCATCGACGTGCGGATCGGCATCGCCGATCTGGCCGCCTCCTCGCGCGGGCACATCACCGGTGCACGGGGCTTCGTGAAGGTGATCGAGGACGCCGACCGGGGTGTGCTCGTCGGCGCGACCGCCGCGGGTCCGGCCGGCGGCGAGATTCTGGGCGCGCTCGTGGTGGCCGTCCGTGCGGCGGTGCCGGTGGCCACACTGCGGGACATGATGTACGCGTATCCGACCTACCACCGCACGATCGAATCGGCGCTGGCGGATCTCGACACGGACTGAGCGCGGCGGGGCGGGCGAGGGCTTTCGGTCGGTCGTTCGGGGTGGGTGTGCGGATTGTGTCCGCACTCGCGGCGGCGGTCCTTGTTACCGGCAAGTAGTGCTGTCTACGCTGGTGCCATGACGGACATCGCGGCGCCCGCCCCCGCAGCAGCAGCATCCATCGTCCTGCCGAGCCTGCCCGCCGAGCGGCTCGCCCGGCGCGTGGTGACCGGACCCGTGCCGACCATGGTGACCACCCGCAGCCCGTTCGACGGGTCGCCGGTCGCCGAGCTTCCCGAGTCCACTCCGGAGAACGTGACCTCCGCGTTCGCCCGCGCGCGGCTCGCGCAGACCGCGTGGGCCAAGCGTTCGGTGCGCGAGCGGACGGCGGTGTTCCTGCGCTTCCACGACAAGGTCCTGGAGCGTCAGTCGGAGATCCTGGACATCATCCAGACCGAGACCGGCAAGGCGCGCAAGCACGCGTTCGAGGAGGTCCTGGACGTCGCGCTGTGCTCGCGGCACTACGGCCGGAGGGCCGCGGGCTACCTGCGCGATCGCCGCCGGGCCGGTGCGCTGCCGGTGTTGACGAAGGCGATCGAGGTACGGCACCCCAAGGGCGTGGTCGGCCTGGTCTCGCCGTGGAACTACCCGCTGGCGCTGTCCATCGGCGACGCGATTCCGGCCTTCATCGCGGGCAACGCGGTGGTGATGAAGCCGGACACGCAGACCGCGCTCACCGCGCTGTGGGCCCAGGACGTGCTGATCGAGTGCGGCCTGCCCGAGGACCTGTGGCAGATCGTGCTCGGCGACGGCCCGGTGGTCGGCACCGCTGTGGTCGAGGGTGCGGACTACGTCGGCTTCACCGGCTCCACCCGCACCGGCCGCGAGGTGGCCCAGCGGGCCGCCGCGCGCCTGGTCGGCGCGTCGCTTGAGCTGGGCGGCAAGAACGCGATGATCGTGCTGGCGGACGCGGACCTGGACCGGGCCGCGGAGGGCGCGGTGCGCGCGTGCTTCTCCTCGGCCGGTCAACTGTGCATCTCGATCGAGCGGATGTATGTGCACGCCGACATCCACGATGCGTTCCTGGACCGCTTCCTGGCCCGGATCCAGACCATGAGGCTCGCGGCCGGCTACGCGTGGGACACCGACATGGGCTCGCTGGTCTCGCGCCGCCAGTTGCACGCGGTCACGCGCCATGTGGACGAGGCCCGGGCGGCGGGTGCCCGGGTGCTGATCGGCGGCACCGCGCGACCGGACCTGGGGCCGCTGTTCTACGAGCCGACGGTGCTCGCGGATGTCACGCCCGAAATGGCGGTGTGCGCGGAGGAGACGTTCGGCCCGGTGGTGTCGGTGTACCGGTTCACCGAGGAGGAAGAGGTCGTCACCCGCGCGAACGAGAGCGCGTACGGGCTCAACGCGAGCGTATGGACGCGGAACACCCGGCACGGCGGTGCGCTCGCGAGGCGGCTGCGCGCGGGCACGGTGAACGTCAACGAGGGCTACGCCGCGGCCTACGGCAGCGCGGGTGCGCCGATGGGTGGCATGGGCGACTCCGGGCTCGGCCGGCGGCACGGCGCCGAGGGCATCATGAAGTTCACCGAGGCACAGACGGTCGCGACCCAGCGACTGCTGCCGATCGCGGCACCCTTCGGGATGAGCGACGAACAGTGGGCCCGGTCGCTGACCCTGTCGCTGCGGGTGATGAAGGTGCTCCGCGTACGGTGACGCTTCGCTCGACGCGGGATTGGGGGTCCTCCCGCCCGCCCGTTGCGTGAGGCGAAGGCTGCGGATTTCGGGCGGGTGGTGAGCGGATCGGGCCTCGCGACCGGGGTCGGGGTGCTTCGGGTCATGGGCCGGGCGGTCCGTGGTGGCGGCTCGTGCCCTCCGGGGCCGGGGTGGGGCCGGGGGCGTGTCGGGTCGCAGGTGGTTGCTTCCGCCGACACGCGCGCGGGGCTGGTTGCCGTGTGGCCCCGGCGTGTGGCGCGGTGTGCGGAGGCGCGGGGTGCGGCTCGCGGGGCGTGGGGGCGCGGAAGGGTGAATTCCGGGAGGTGGGTGGAGTCGGAGTGGGTGATGCCAAGTCGGGACAAAGTGACATCTATTAACCGGTTAATGATCATTATTTGCGCTAACCGGACGTCTTCGGCTCGGGGGTGCCGTCCCGTGGAACCACCGATGTGCGGCGGGAATCCCGCTATTCTTGGCGCTGCCGGCGGCTATGGCGTGAAAGATCCGCTTCGCGGTGAATGCTTTGCGGTGAATGAGGCACGTCGGAGTTCGGTGCGTTCGGGGCGATCCATGGATGTGCCCAAGGCGCGGCGACCGGTGTCGAGCGTCCCCGACACCGGCCGCCGGCGGGGTTGTGACCGGTTGCTGTCCCCTGCGTCCCGGTCACGACACCGACGCGAGGTCCCACGGCGCACTGGTTGAGCGCGCCTCATCGCGTCGGCGGCCTTGCGTTGCCCGGCCCGCGCATCAAGCGGGCCGGCCATCAGTCACAACGACGGCCGGCGGGTGAGGTTACGCCTGCGAGCGGACCCGACCGCGACACAGTTCGAGAAGTGTCAGCGCGACGGTGGTCCCGGGCTTGCCCAACCCCTCGCGGTAGCGGGCGATGACCTCCATCTCGCGGGTCAACTGCACGCGCGCGCCGCCGGACGCGACGCGGACCCGCTGGATCTCCGCGGAGATGTCCACCCGCTCGGTGATCAGCGCGATGATCCGTCGGTCGAGATCGTCGATGCGGGACCGGCCGGCGCCGATCACGTCGTCGGCCGACTGCGGGTTCGTGGTGGTGTCTTCCATCGATGGCCTGCTCTCCGGAGGGGGTCCGTGCTCCGGGGCTTCGGTGGGAAACGCGAAGACGCCCCGGGTGCCGGACCCGGGGCGTCTTCGTCTGCCTGTGGCGGTACTCGTTCAGGCGATGACGGCGGCGCCGGGGATCCCGGTGCCATAGGTAAAGCTGCGCGTCACGTCGAACGAGGACATGGCGCCAGTATGCCGGGCCCGCCGGCGCGGACACCAGCCGGGGTTACCCGCGCGACGCCGGTAGAATCGGCATCCACCCCTTTTTTCGCTTCGCCGGAAGGCCCCTCGTGACCTTTGCCAGCCCGGACGGGGGCGGCACCGAGACCGTCCTCGTCGTCGACTTCGGTGCCCAGTACGCCCAGCTCATCGCTCGCCGGGTGCGCGAGGCACGTGTGTACAGCGAGATCGTGCCGCACAGCATGCCCGTCGCGGAGATGCTCGCGAAGCGGCCGGCCGCGATCATCCTGTCCGGCGGCCCCTCCTCGGTGTACGCGGACGAGGCGCCCAGCATCGACCCGGCGCTGTTCGAGGCCGGTGTCCCGGTGCTCGGCATCTGCTACGGCTTCCAGGCCATGGCGCAGACTCTGGGCGGCGTGGTCGAGAAGACCGGTCTCGCCGAGTTCGGCGCGACGCCGTTGACCGTGACCGGCACGGCGAGCACGTTGTTCGACGGGCTGCCCGCCGAGCTGTCGGTGTGGATGTCGCACGGCGACTCGGTCTCCGGCGCGCCGGCCGGCTTCGGGGTCACCGCGACCAGCGCGGGTGCGCCGGTCGCCGCGATCGAGAACGACCAGGCGCGGCTGTACGGCGTGCAGTACCACCCCGAGGTGATGCACAGCGAGCACGGTCAGGCCATCCTGGAGCGCTTCCTCAAGGTGGGCGCGGGGCTCGCGGCGAACTGGACGATGGTCAACATCGTCGAGGAGCAGATCGAGCTGATCCGCGAGCAGGTCGGCGACAAGCACGTGATCTGTGGTCTGTCCGGCGGTGTCGACTCCGCGGTCGCCGCGGCGCTGGTGCAGCGTGCGGTCGGCGACAAGCTCACGTGTGTGTTCGTGGACCACGGTCTGCTGCGCAAGGACGAGCCCGAGCAGGTCGAGCGCGACTACGTCGCGGCCACCGGCGTCTCGCTCAAGGTGGTGAACGCGCAGGAGCGGTTCCTGACCGCGCTTGCCGGGGTCACCGACCCCGAGGAGAAGCGGAAGATCATCGGGCGCGAGTTCATCCGCGTGTTCGAGCAGGCCGCGGCCGAGGTGGTCGCCGAGGCCGGTGCGCACGGCGAGGAGGTCGAGTTCCTGGTCCAGGGCACGCTGTACCCGGACGTGGTCGAGTCCGGCGGCGGCACCGGCACCGCGAACATCAAGTCGCACCACAACGTCGGCGGGCTGCCCGAGGACCTCCAGTTCAAGCTGATCGAGCCGCTGCGCAAGCTGTTCAAGGACGAGGTGCGCGCCGTCGGCGAGCAACTGGGCCTGCCGTCCGAGATCGTCTGGCGCCAGCCGTTCCCGGGCCCGGGCCTGGGCATCCGGATCATCGGCGAGGTCACCGCCGACCGGCTGGAGATCCTGCGCGAGGCGGACGCGATCGCTCGTGAGGAGCTGTCCCGGGCGGGCATGGACCGGGAGATCTGGCAGTGCCCGGTCGTGCTGCTCGCGGACGTGCGCTCGGTCGGCGTACAGGGCGACGGCCGCACCTACGGCCACCCGATCGTGTTGCGCCCGGTGTCCTCCGAGGACGCCATGACGGCCGACTGGTCGCGCCTGCCCTACGACCTGCTGGCCCGGATCTCCAACCGGATCACCAACGAGGTCCGGGAGATCAACCGGGTCACGCTGGACGTCACCAGCAAGCCCCCGGGCACCATCGAGTGGGAGTAGTTCCCACCGGCCGATCGCACGTGTTCGCCGCCGACCCCCACCCGATTTCGGGTGGGGG
>NZ_JBEXCV010000229.1:0-10504 GCF_040605455.1 Embleya sp. NPDC005575
CGTGGCCGGCCACGTTCACGTGTCCGGCCGCAGCACTACTGTTCCTTTGGTGCACGCCGTACTGACCGACCCGGACGACCTGTGTCGCCTCCTCGGGATTCCCTTCACGCCCGAGCAGCTGGACGCCGTGCTCGCACCCCTGGGCCCCGGGGTGATCGTGGCCGGCGCCGGATCCGGCAAGACCACGGTGATGACCGCCCGCGTGGTGTGGCTGGTGGGAACCGGCGCGGTGCGTCCCGACCAGGTGCTCGGCCTCACCTTCACCAACAAGGCGGCGGGCGAGCTCGCGCAGCGGGTGCGCAAGGCGATCGGGCAACTGCGCGGCGGCGAGATCCCTGCCGACGAGGACGCGGGTGAGCCGACCGTGTCCACCTACCACGCGTTCGCGGGCCGGCTGCTCCAGGAGCACGGCCTGCGGATCGGCCTGGAGCCCTCCGCCCGGCTGCTCGCCGACGCGACCCGCTTTCAGCTCGCCGCCCGGGCCGCCCGCACCGCACGCGGCCCCTTCCCCACGCTGACCGGCCGGCTGCCGGACGTGGTGGCCTCGGTCCTGCACCTGGGCGGCGAACTCGCCGAACACCTGGTGTCCCCCCAGCGGCTCCAGGAATGGGACCGGGCCTTCGTCGCCGACGTCGAGGCCGCAGCCAAGCCCTCCGCCGCCGCCCGTAAGGCCGCCGACGCGGCCCGGAACCGGCTCGACCTGACCCGCCTGGTGGACGCGTACGGGCACGCCAAGAGCAGCCGCGACCTGCTCGACTTCGGCGACCAGATCGCCTACGCGGCCCGGATCGCGGGGGAGCGGCCCGAGGTCGGCGAGATCCTGCGGGACACCTATCGGGTCGTGCTCCTGGACGAGTACCAGGACACCTCGGTGGCCCAACGGGTGCTGCTGCAGGGGCTGTTCGGGCACGGCCACCCGGTCACCGCGGTCGGCGACCCGTGCCAGGCCATCTACGGCTGGCGCGGCGCCTCGGTTGCCAACATCCACGACTTCCCGGTGCACTTCCCGGACCGCGACGGCACCCCCGCGGCCCGCTACGCGCTGTCCGAGAACCGGCGCAGCGGCGGCCGGATCCTGACCTTCGCCAACGACCTCTCGGCACCGCTGCGCACCCCCGAGAGCGGGGTGGAGGCACTGCGCCCGGGGCCCGGCGCGGAGCACGAGGGATGGGCGGTCGCCGCGCTGCTGCCCACCCACAGTGCGGAGATCGACTGGCTCGCGGACCGGATCAAGACCGCGATCGACACCGTTTTGGACAAGAACGGCGACCCGATCACCCCCGGCGACGTCGCCGTGCTCGCGCGCACCGCGGCGGACTTCGCGGACATCCACGCGGCGCTGGTGCGACGCGACATCCCGGTCGAGGTGGTCGGCCTGTCCGGGCTGCTGCACCTGCCCGAGGTGGCCGACCTGGTGGCCGTGTGCGAGGTGCTCGACGACCCCACCGCCAACTCCGCGCTGGTGCGCCTGCTGGCCGGGCCGCGCTGGCGGATCGGCCCGCGCGACCTGGCCCTGCTGGGTCGACGGGCGGCCGAACTGGTCCGGGTCGACCGGGCCGGCGCCGACGACGCGGATGCCCGCCTGGAGGAGGCGGTGGCCGGGATCGACCCCACCGAGGTGGTCTCGCTCTCCGACGCGCTCGCCGACCCCGGTGAGGAGTACGCGTTCTCGGCCGAGGCGCGCCGCCGGTTCGCCCGGGTGGCCACCGAGATCCGTGACCTGCGCCGGCACCTGGGCGAACCGCTGATGGACCTGCTGCACCGGGTGCTCGCCGGCACCGGCCTGGAGGTCGAGTTGTCCGCGTCGCCCGGCGCCCTGGCCGCCCGCCGCCGGGAGACGCTGCATACCTTCCTGGACGTCGCGGCCGGTTTCGCCGACCTGGACGGCGACCCCTCGCTCACCGCGTTCCTCGCCTTCCTGCGCACCGCCGCCGAGCACGACAAGGGCCTGGACGGCAGCCTGCCCACGGCCGGCGACTCGGTGAAGGTGCTCACCGCACACAAATCCAAGGGCCTGGAGTGGGAGGTGGTCGCGGTCCCCGGGTTGATCGAGGGCGTCTTCCCGAGCGTGCGCACGCAGAGCAAGTGGATCACCAACGGCAAGGCGCTGCCGCACCCGCTGCGCGGCGACGCGGCCGCGCTCGCGGTGTTGCCCGATCTGACGCCCAAGGGCTTCAAGGCGTTCGACGCCTCGATGCGCGAGCACCAGGCGACCGAGGAACTGCGCCTGGGCTACGTGACCTTCACCCGGCCCAAGCAGTTGCTGATCGCGTCCGGCCACTGGTGGGGACCCACCCAGAAGAAGCCGCGCGGCCCCTCCGAGTTCCTCACCCGCCTGCGCGAACACTGCCTGGCCGGCAACGGCACCGTCGAGGTCTGGACGCCCGAGCCCGCCGAACCGGTCAACCCGTATCTCGCGGACACCGTCGAGCACGCCTGGCCGCTGCCGCTGGATGCGACCGCGCTGGTGGAGCGTCGCCGGGCGGCCGACGCGGTACTCGCCGAACTCGCCCGGCGCGAGGCCGCCCGGCGGGTCGACCACGCGACGCAACATCCGTCGGTCGAGCCCGAAGCCGAAGCCGAGCCCTTGCCCGGGGCCGAACGCGAGCCCGAGCCCGAGCCCGCGCCCGTGTCCGGTTTCGGGCCGGCCGACGACGAGCAGGTGCCGGTCGAGGTCTACGACGCCTACGTCCCGGCGGACCCGGAGCAGGACGCGCCGCCGCCCGAGGACGACCCGGGGCCGCCCGACCACGAGCAGCCCGCGCGCGAGCACGACGACGCAAGTGAGCACGACGACGCGCGCGGGCACCACGACGCGCGCGGGTACGAGGACCCGCGCGGGTACTCGGCCGAGGTCCGCGGCCACTCCGACGAGGTACGCGCCGGGCATCCGCCGGTCGAGGGCCCCGCGGCCGGCGCCGCCGCCTTCGAGCCCACGCCGGACGAGCTGGCCCTGATCGAGTCGTGGGATCGGGACCTGGTCCGGTTGGCCGAGGAACTGCGCCGCGGCCGATCCGGGGTGCGCGAGGTGCCCCTGCCCGCGACGTTGTCCGCGTCCCAGATGTTGCGCCTGTCCAACGACCCGGACGGCCTCGCCCGCGAGCTGGCCCGACCGATGCCGCGTCCGCCCGCCCCCGCGGCCCGGCGCGGCACCCGCTTCCACGCGTGGGTCGAGTCGCTGTTCGGCGAGCGGCCGCTGCTCGAACCCGACGACCTGCCGGGCGCGGCCGACGAGGAGATCACCGACGAGGCCGATCTGCTCGCACTCCAGGAGGCGTTCCTGCGCACGCCCTACGCGCAGCGCGCCCCGTACCGGGTGGAGGCACCCTTTCAGCTCTTTCTCGGCGGTCGGATCGTGCGCGGTCGGATCGACGCGGTCTATCGCGAGGGCGACGGCTTCGAGGTGGTCGACTGGAAGACCAACCGGGTGCAGAACGCGGACCCGCTCCAACTCGCGGTCTACCGGCTGGCCTGGGCCGAATACGCCGACGTGCCGATCGAGGACGTCTCGGCCGCGTTCCTGTACGTGCGCACCGGGGAACTCGTCCGGCCGAGGGGACTGCCGGGTCGCGACGAACTGGAACAGTTGTTCACGGAAGCTGACGAATCGGGGCGGGACCAAGGTCCTTGATCCGCAGGAAATCCGGGTCGGGTGACGATGGGCCCGATGCGGCGTGTTTCCGACGCTCGTATCGTTTGTCAGGATCGGTAGTACGGCGAACTTCGACGGGACGGGAAACGGCACCGGTGCGCGGAACAGCACAGACGAGACGGGCACTGCGGCTCGTCGGCGTTGCGAGCGACCGTCCCCTGCTGCCCACAATCGGCCTGTTTTTGCGCCTGTTGCCGTTCCTGGTGATCTTCGCGGTCGTGGTGCTGGCCGCCGCGACGCCGGAGAACGTACACGTGGCACCGCTGCTCGCGGTCGCGCCCGCGCTGTCCGGACTCACCCAGACGGCCCCGCGCGGACCGCTGATCACCGGCGCGGTAACGGCCGTGGTGGCGGTGGCGCTGACCGCGGTCGGGCAGGGCCGAGGCGGTGGCGAGCCCTTCATCACGCTCGTCTCGATCGCGCTGGTGACCACGACCGCGTGGGCCGGCGTACATGTGCGGATGCGCCAGGAACGCACCATCGAGGAGGTGCGCAGCGTCGCCGAGGCGGCCCAGGAGGTGCTGCTGCCCCAGGTCCCCAGGTTCATGGGCCCGCTCACCGTCGGCGTGCGCTATCGCGCGGCGGCGGCCGAGGCGCGGATCGGCGGGGACCTGTACGAGGTGGTGCCGACCCCGTTCGGCGTCCGGGTCGCGATCGGAGACGTGCGCGGCAAGGGGCTGGGTGCGGTGCGGACCGCAGCCGCGGTGCTCAGCGCGTTTCGCGAGGCCGCGTACGAGGAGCCGGACCTGCCGGGCGTGGCCCGACGGCTGTCGGCCAGTCTGGAGCGTCGGCTCGGCGAGGACGACGAGGAGTTCGTCACGCTGATCCTGCTCGGCTTCCCGAGCGACAACGCCTGTGTGGACGTCCTCAACTGCGGCCATCCCGCGCCGCTGCTGCTGCGCGCGGCACACGCCGAGCCGCTGGAACCGCCCACCCCGACCCCGCCGCTGGGCATCGTGGACCTGCGCGAACTGGATCTGCCCGTATTGCGGGTGCCGTTGCTGCCCGAGGACCGGCTGCTGCTCTACACGGACGGGATCATCGAGGCGCGCAACTCGGCCGGGGAGTTCTATCCGCTCCCGGACCGGGCACCCGACAGCCTGCCCGGGGTCGAGGACACCCTGAACCGGCTGGAGGCCGACGTCCGGCGGCACGTGGGCCATCCGCTCCAGGACGACGCGGCGATGGTGCTGCTGCGCTACCGGCCGGTGGTCGCCCGACACGACGGGCTGCGCGGGGCGCAGCTGACCGCCTGAGGTCGCGAAGGCCGCTCAGCCGACCTTCAACTCCACCACGAGTGCGCAGTGGTCCGAGACGCCCAACCGGACCGCCTCGGTGCGCCGGACCGCCTCGGGACCGATGCCGTGCCCGAGCACGTGGTCGAACTGGACCCGCGGGTGATACGAGGGATACGTGGGCACCCGGGCCAGCGAACGCCAGCGCACCGCGCCCGCACCGCGCCCGCGCCGGCCCACCACCGCCTGCGGGATGCGCCCGGGCAGGTTGAAGTCGCCGAGCAGCAGTTGCGGGCCGGGCAGGTCGGCGGTGGAGCGGCGGATCCGGGCGAGCTGCGAGATGTTCCAGCCGGGTACGAAGGAAAGGTGCGCCGCGAGCACCGTGAACGGCCCGTGCGGGCCCTCCACGACCGCCGCGAGCACGCCTCGGGGCTCGTCCGGGACGCGGGTCAGGCCGGGCCGGCCCTGGACCCGCAGCGGCAGGCTCAGCGGCGCGGCCGGGAAGCGCCGGACCCGCCAGTGCGAGACCGGCAGCCGGGACAGCAGCGCGATGCCGTACCCGGGCCCGCCCTCGCCCCGCTCACCCGCCGCGTACACCCGACGCTCGCCCGGCACCGGCTCGTCCTCGGTCCACCCCGACACCGGCGCCGGCACGCCGTGCACCGACGCCAGGAAGCGCCACTGCGACATGCCCAGCGCCTCGGCCGCGATCGCCGCCTGGTCCGCCCCGCCCGAGCGCTGTTGATGCCGGTCGACCTCCTGGAGGGCCACGATGTCGGCGTCGAGGTCGGCCAGCGCGGCGCGCAGCCGCTCCGGATCGGACTCGCCGTCGGCCAGGTCCATACCGTGCAGGAGATTGAAGGTCGCGATCCGCAACGTCGTCATCGACCGACGGTAACCCCACCGAGCGGGCCGGGGCGTGCCTCGGCGCGGACCGATCGCAGCCCCGACGCCGTGCGCCGCCCGCCCGCGCGGCAGGCATATGGTCGAATCCATGAGCATCCCCGACCACGACATCTCCGCCTACGTGCACGCGCACGCCGCCGACTTCCTCGCCGATCTGCGCACCTGGCTGGCCATCCCCTCGATCTCCGGCGACCCGGCCGCGGCGGCCGACGTCGAGCGCAGCGCGTGGTGGCTGGGCGGCGCGTTGCGCGACGCCGGCTTCCCCACCGTCGAGGTGTGGGAGACGCGCGGGCTGCCGGCGGTGTTCGCCGAGTGGCCCTCGGCCGACCCGGACGCGCCCACCGTGCTGGTCTACGGCCACCACGACGTGCAGCCCGCGGCGCTCGCCGACGGCTGGAGCACACCGCCGTTCGAGCCGACCGATCTGGGCGACCGGCTGTACGCGCGCGGCGCGGCGGACGACAAGGGCCAGGTGCTCTTCCACCTGCTCGGCGTGCGGGCGCATCTGGCCGCGACCGGACGGGACACGCCCGCGGTCAACCTCAAGCTGATCGTCGAGGGCGAGGAGGAGTCCGGCTCGGAGCACCTGCCGGCGCTGCTGCGCGAGCGTCGGGATCGCCTGGCGTGCGACGTCGTGGTGGTCTCCGACACCGGCATGTGGGGCGCGGACACACCCAGCACGTGCACCGGCATGCGCGGCCTGGCCGAGGCGCAGATCGACTTCTTCGGCCCCACCTCGGACATCCACTCCGGGTCCTTCGGCGGCGCGGTGCCCAACCCGGCCACCGCGCTCGCCAGGCTGATCGCCGCGCTGCACGACGAGGACGGCCACGTCACGATTCCCGGCTTCTACGACGGGGTCGGCGAACTGACGGACCGCGAGCGGGAGTTGTTCGCCAAGCTGCCGTTCGACGAGGCCGTGTGGCTGGACAACGCGAAGTCCGCCGCGGCGAGCGGCGAGACCGGCTACACCACGCTGGAACGCGTCTGGGCGCGTCCGACCGCCGAGGTCAACGGCATCTGGGGCGGCTACACCGGCCCCGGCCGCAAGACGATCGTGCCCGCCTCCGCACACGCCAAGCTCTCCTTCCGGCTGGTGGACCGTCAGGACCCGGAGCACATCGAGCGGATCGTGCGCGCGTGGGTGGCCGGGCGGGTGCCTGCCGGGATCCGTTGCGAACTCGACTTCGGCACCGGCGTCCGGCCGTGTTTGACGCCGTTGGACCATCCCGCGCTGCGCTCGGTGGTCCGCGCGCTCGGCCGCGCGTTCGACACGGAGATCCTGTACACCCGCGAGGGCGGCTCCGGGCCGGAGGCGGACCTGCAGGAGGTGCTGGGCGCGCCGGTGGTCTTCCTGGGCGTCTCGCTGCCCGACGACGGCTGGCATTCGGTCGATGAGAAGGTGGAGAAGCCGCTGCTCCTCAAGGGCGCGGAGGCCGCCGCACACCTTTGGCACGACCTCGCGGCGACCTGGCACGAAGCACGATCCGGGAGGAACGTCAGTTGATCCACCCCAAGCCTGTCGCCGGGCAGGCACTGGCCCGAGCCACCCTCGACCGGGCGGCCGAACACCGCCTGGACCAGGCCTGGTTGGACCAGGCGTGGCGCGCGCCCGACACGCGTGTCCTGGTCCTGGCCCAGGGCCGGACGCAGTGGACGGGCGACAAGGGCGCGCCGCACCTGGTCCTGGTCGAGCCGGCCCACGCCCCCGAGGGCGAGCGATACCTGCTCGGCGTCGACGCGGCCGGAGTGAGCTACTTCGCGGTCACGGTGGCGGAGTTGGCGGAGCCCGCGGCGGACGTGCGCGAGGGCACCCTGCGCGAACTCGGCACGCTCCTGGACGACCGGGACGCGGGACTGCTCGTGCACGCCACCGGGCTGCACCACTGGCACCGCACCCACCGGTTCTGCGCGCGCTGCGGGCAGTCGACCGAGATCGGCGCGGCCGGGCACGTGCGCCGCTGTCCGGCCTGCGGAACAGAGCACTATCCGCGCACCGATCCGGCGGTGATCATGCTGGTGCTGGACCGGGACGACCGGTGCCTGCTCGGCCGGCAGGCGAGTTGGCCGGACCGGCGGTTCTCCACCTTCGCCGGCTTCGTCGAGCCCGGCGAGTCGCTGGAGCAGGCCGTCGCGCGCGAACTGCACGAGGAGGTCGGGGTCGTCACCGCGTCCACCGAGTACCACGCCAGCCAGCCGTGGCCGTTCCCCTCCAGCCTGATGCTGGGCTTCTTCGCCTATGCCGAGGACGACCGGGTGCGGGTGGACGGCGAGGAGATCTCCGAGGCCCACTGGTACTCGCGGGCGCAGCTCAAGGAGGCGATCGACACGGGTGAGGTGCTGCTGCCCGGGACGCTCTCCATCGCCCGATACCTGATCGAGAAGTGGTACGGCGAGGCGTTGGACGAGGGCAACCGCTGGTAGTCCCCGCCCGCACGTGCCGCGGCCCGCGACGGGAACGCGTCGCGGGCCGCGGCACTCGTCGGGTCGCTCGCGCTCAGGCGGCGAGCTCCGCGACGGCGGCCTTGACCTGGGCCAGGCTGGGGTTGGTCGCGGTCCACAGCGGCGCCCCGCCGTCCGGCGGCAGGATCACCAGCGTCGGCACCGTCTGGTTGCCGCCGTTCACACTCATCACGAAGTCGGCGGCCGCGGGGTCGTGCTCGATGTTCACCTCGGTGTAGGCGATGCCCTCTCGCTCCATCTGGCTCTTGAGCCGGCGGCAGTAGCCGCACCACGTCGTGCTGTACATCGTCACGGGGGCCGACATCGTCATGCACTCCTTTGTTCGCCCGGTCCGGGATCGGCTTTCGACATCGGCAACGTGTGTGCGATCGGTTTGATTCCACGCCTGTGCACGACCCGGGCGCCTGTGCACAACCGGCCTCACGTCGCCGGGATGCCTGAGAGGATGGGTCGATGATCGCTTCCCCCGACGACGTCCTGGACGCGCTCGATCCCGAGCAGCGGCAGGTGGCCAAGGCCGTCGACGGCGCCGTGTGCGTGTTGGCGGGCGCGGGCACCGGCAAGACCCGGGCGATCACCCATCGGATCGCGTACGGCGTGCTGACCGGTGCGATGCAGCCCGGCCAGACCCTGGCGGTCACCTTCACCGCGCGCGCCGCGGGGGAGATGCGCGGCCGACTGCGCGACCTGGGCGTGCCCGGCGTGCAGGCGCGCACGTTCCACGCGGCGGCGCTGCGCCAGTTGTCCTACTTCTGGCCGAAAGTCTTCGGCGGCGCGCCACCCCAGCTGGTGGAGACCAAGATCATGCTGGTCCGCGACGCGGTGCAGCACTGCCGACTGCGGGCCGATCGGGCCGAGCTGCGCGACATTACCGGCGAGATCGAGTGGGCCAAGGCCACCCAGACCGCGCCGGACGACTATCCGCGCGCGGTGCTCGCGGCGAGCCGCAAGCCGCCGCGCGCGGCCGCCGAGATCGCGCACATCTACGCCGCCTACGAGAAGCTCAAGTCCGGCAAGGGCCGGATGGACTTCGAGGATGTGTTGCTGCTCACCATCGGACTGCTGGACGAGCGCCCCGAGGTGCGCGAGGCGGTCCAGGCGCAATACCGGCACTTCACCGTGGACGAGTACCAGGACGTCAACCCGCTCCAGCAGCGGCTGCTGGACCTGTGGGCGAACGAGGCGCGCAGCCTGTGCGTGGTCGGCGACGCGAGTCAGACGATCTACTCGTTCACCGGCGCGACGCCCGCCTACCTGCTCGGCTTCCGCCGCCGGTATCCGGACGCCGAGGTGGTCGAGCTGGTCCGCGACTACCGCTCCACTCCCCAGGTGGTGGGCCTGGCCAACCGGCTGCTCGCACACGCATCGGGCGAGGCCGCGAAGCACCGGCTGAAACTGATCTCGCAGCGCGGCGAGGGCCCGGCCCCACGCTTCGTCGAGCACGCCGACGAACAGGCCGAGGCGGAGAGCACCGCGAAGCAGATCAGCGCGCTGATCCAGGACGGCGTGCGACCCGCCGAGATCGCCGTGCTGTTCCGGACCAATTCGCAGTCCGAGGCGTACGAGCAGGCGCTCGCCGAGCGATCCGTGGCGTATCTGCTCAAGGGCGCCGAGCGATTCTTCGAGCGCGCCGAGGTCCGCCAGGCGATGAACTTCCTGCGTGCGCACGCCATCTCGGGCGGATCCGAGTCGGAGACCGGCTCGCTCGCGGCCGAGGTGCGCGCGGTGCTGGGCAACACCGGGTGGAGCGCGGAGCCACCCGCCGGATCCGGCCAGGCCCGGGAGAAGTGGGAATCGGTGGCCGCGTTGTTGCGGCTCGCCGAGGAGTTCGTGGCCAAGCGGCCGGAGGCGACGCTGCGCGACTTCACCGTCGAGCTGGCCGAGCGGGCGAGCGCGCAACACGCGCCGACGGTGGAGGGGGTCACGCTCGCGTCGCTGCACGCGGCCAAGGGCCTGGAGTGGGATGCGGTGTTCCTGGTCGGCCTCAACGAGGGCATGATGCCGATCGCCTACGCGGACACCCCGGACAAGATCGAGGAGGAGCGCCGGCTGCTCTATGTCGGGGTGACCCGCGCCCGCGAGCGGCTGTCCCTGTCCTGGGCGCAGGCGCGTACTCCCGGAGGCCGCGCACGCAAGGCCTCCCGTTTCCTGGACGGCCTGCGCAGCGTGGGCGGCTCGCCCGGCACGGGGTCCGGTCAGCCGGACGCGTTCCGCGCCGCGGGCCCGGGCCGCGGGCCGGACGGTACCG
>NZ_JBEXCV010000230.1:0-10428 GCF_040605455.1 Embleya sp. NPDC005575
GGATGCGACCGGCGGGGTCGAGGCCGGAGCGCCGGGCCACGCGCCGGGGGGTGGGCCGGCGGGCGGGCGATCGCCGGGCGGTGTCGCGGGCGGGACCGGGGTCGGGACCGGAGCCGGGGTCTGGGTCGGGCCGCCGGGGCGACGGGTGGGCGCCGCTCCGGCCTCGCCGGTGACGACGCAGTCGATGCGCCAGTCGAAGCCGAAGGCGTCCTGGACGGCCTGCCGCACGACTTCGTCCCGGCCGCTGCTGCGGAAGCCCTCGCGGGTGCCGGCCTGCTCGAAGGCGATGGTCAGCGTGGTGCCGTCGAACCCGGCCACGGTCACGGTCTGCAGCATCATCCAGGCCACCCGGTTGCGGCCGCGTACGGCGTCCAGGATCTGCGGCCACATCTCGTGCACACGGGCCAGATCGCCGGTGGCCTGGGCCGGCGCCTGGGCGGGCTGGTGCGGCGGCGGCTGCGTGTGCTGCCGGGGCTGCTGCGGTGCGGCGGGGGGTGGGCCGGAGCCGGCGGTGCGGGCCTGGGGCCAGGCGCCGGCGGCTGGGGCGGGCTGCTGGGGTTGGGATTGGTGCGGCTGGGGTTGCGGCTGCTGGGGTTGTGTTGCGGGAGCCGGTACGGGGGGCAGGGGCGGGGCGGCCTGGTGCGGGCGGGTCGGCGCGGGGGCCGGGGCGTCGGCCCGGGCGTGGTCCGGGGTGGCGGATCCGGCGGGGCCGGCCGATCCCGTGGGGAGGCCGCCGAGCGACACGCGGCGTTCGAGGCGTTCCAGGCGCGTCTGCAGACCCTGCTCGCCGGAGTCGACGGCGGGCAGCAGTACCCGAGCGCAGATCAGCTCCAGCTGGAGCCGAGGCGCGGTGGCGCCCCGCATCTCGGTGAGGCCGGTGTTGACGATGTCGGCAGCGCGGGTGAGCCCGGCCCGGCCGAACTCGGCAGCGTGCCGAACCATGCGCTCCAGCTGATCGGCCGGCACGTCGATCAGGCCCTTGTCGGCCGCGTCCGGCACCGCAGCGAGGATCACCAGGTCGCGCAGCCGCTCCAGCAGGTCGGCCACGAACCGGCGCGGGTCGTAGCCCCCCTCGATCACCCGGTCGACCAACTCGAACGCGGCCCCGCCGTCCTGCGCGACGAACGCCTCGACGACGTCGTCCAGCAGCGACCGGTCGGTGAACCCGAGCAGCGAGGTGGCCATCGCATAGGTGACACCGTCGTCGGTGGCACCCGCCAGCAACTGGTCCATCACCGACATCGAATCCCGCACCGACCCGGCGCCGGCCCGCACCACGAGCGGCAGCACGGCCGGCTCGACCTTGATGCCCTCGGTCTCGCACACCGAGGCGAGGTGGTCGCGCAGCACACCGGGCGGCACCAGCCGGAACGGGTAGTGGTGCGTCCGGGACCGGATGGTCCCGATCACCTTCTCCGGCTCGGTGGTGGCGAAGATGAACTTCAGGTGCTCCGGCGGCTCCTCGACCACCTTGAGCAACGCGTTGAAGCCCGCCGACGTGACCATGTGGGCCTCGTCGATGATGTAGATCTTGTAGCGCGAACTCACCGGCGAGAAGTGCGCCTTCTCGCGCAGGTCGCGAGCGTCGTCCACACCACCGTGCGACGCGGCGTCGATCTCGATCACGTCGATGCTGCCGGGCCCGCCGAGACCGAGATCCCGACACGACTGGCACTCCCCGCAGGGCGTGGGCGTGGGCCCCTGTTCACAGTTGAGACACCGGGCGAGAATGCGCGCGCTGGTGGTCTTGCCACACCCTCGCGGCCCACTGAACAGGTAGGCGTGATTGACGCGGTTGTTCCGCAGGGCCTGCATGAGGGGTTCCGTCACGTGCTCCTGCCCGATGACCTCTGCGTAGGTCTCGGGGCGGTAGCGACGGTAGAGGGCGAGCGACACGCCCCCGACGATAGCCGGGCGCAGGGACAGACGCGGACCTCATCACCCGCCCGTGCCCGAACACCGACCCGGGTCGGGTACTCTAGGCCCCGGACCCCCCGTGCGGCGGTATCCTCCTGAACCTCCCCAGGGCCGGAAGGCAGCAAGGATAGGGAGGCTCTGCCGGGTGCACGGGGGGTTCACTGCATCCCTCACCTCCCGGCCACACCCCCTCCGCCCCCTTCGAATAGGGGTGCGCGAGCACCCGCCGACCTCCTGTAAGCTTCCGCACGGAGGATTCGCCTAGTGGCCTAGGGCGCACGCTTGGAAAGCGTGTTGGGTTCACCCCCTCACGAGTTCGAATCTCGTATCCTCCGCCAGCCTGAACAGGCAAAACGTTGCCCCCGGTCGCCCTGCGGCCGGGGGCAACGTCGTTGTTGGTCTCAGTTTTGGTCTCACTTGCCGCGAGTCGACGCAGGTCACGAACAGTTCGACTGTCCACGAACGCACATGGACTCGACCGGACACACCCAGGTCACTGTCGACAACTCCCAGACATTGCCTACCGACTGAAGGACTACGTCGCCGCAAGGCCCAGCGAGCCGGCACTTGCGGCCCGACGTACAGGTGGCAGCCAAGACGCTGATCGCGATCCCGAACCCGCATGCGCGCCCGTGCATTACACCGCCATGTCGACGAGGTTGAGCCTGATCACCGCGCGCCCGTTGCGGCTGCCAGACATCGTCATTGATCACGAACGCACCAAGAGCTCGGCGACGCGAAAGGAGGGGTGGCCCAACGGGTGGCCGACGAGCTGCCAAAGCTGGCCGGCGCCGCTAGCGGGTCGACCAGCCACCTCAATGAGACCGCCTAGGACTTCATCCTGAACCATGAGTGCAAGTTCTAGGTAGACAAATAAAGCTAGAGGCGTATGATCGCGTTCAGTTCTCAAGTGATCACTGGAGTGATGCATGAACGCGGACGAGTCGGCCCCTCCTTGGGCACAACGGCGATTCGGGGATGACGCCGAGCGGATTCGGGCAGCCCTTCGCGAAGCCCTGCTCGACACCCAAGACGCGATGTTGGACTCGCATGTCGCGGGGCGGTCGAAGAAGAGGTTCGCGGCTGGCTCCGCGCGGATGACCAATCAGTACGAGAGGGTCGCCGAGCACGTGGGTGCCCTGGGGATAGAGGGCACCGAACGAATCAAGCCCGGGACCTTCTACGAGCTGATCCTCGTCCACAACACGCTCTTGTACCCCGTTCACGTCGACGGCGTTGAAGGTGCCGCTCCTGGACGCAGGTGGCCGAAGAAAGTTTCGGGGGTGGTCCGCGAACTCTTCGCCGCAGCCGAGAAGCCGTCCCAGCGGTGGGTTGCGGAGCCGTTCTCCGGGCTGGAGGACTCACAGCCCGTGCTGCGCCGTTCGCTGGCGGAACTCGCCGGACGTGACCCGCAGCCCGCTCTCGTCCTGATCCCGTACGAGATGAACCTCGCGGGCCTGCACCGAGCGTGGTGGGGCCAAGCCACCATGCTGGACGCTGGCGGAACCCTCGACTGGGTCACCGAATGTTCGCTCCTGGCCACGGGCGAAGCACTCGGTCTCAGCGTCGTGCCTACACCGCGAACCGACGACGGCTTCGACTCCGGCCGCATTCCGGAGGTCCCGCTTTCAACCCGCGGGGAAGCCGACCGTGTACTGAACTTGCCGCCCCAGACCGAAGCCGAGGAACAACGAGCCAAGCACGCTGAGAGCGATGAGAACTGACCAACCGACGATCCCCGGCACTGATGTCAGCACGGCGACTCCGAAGGCGGTCTGGGACGCCTTCCATGCACCGCGTCTCACTCAGGCCCGCCATCTCGCTGGCCTAACGAAGAAGGAGGTCGCCCAGGGGATCGGCGTATCACCAGCAGCCGTTGGCCAGTACGAGACCGGAAGCAGCAAACCACGACCGGAGCTAATCCCTCTTCTGGCCGAAGTCCTTGATGTCCCAGTCGAATTCTTCCTGGCAGGCCGGCCGCTCGGCAAGATCGACTCATCCTTGGCGCACTTCCGCGCGCTCCGCTCCACCTCCGGCGCCCAGCGTGACAAGGTGCTCGGATTCGCCGGTCAAGTCTGGGAGTTGGCGTACGCGTTGGAGAGGCGTGTAAGGCTGCCTGTCGTGGACCTTCCGGGTTTCGCCGGCGGCGAGGTCCACCCCGGCGAGGACCTGTCACTCGATCCGACCGAGGCCGCTCGCGGCCTGCGTCGGCATTGGGGCCTGGAAGCAGGCCCTGTTCGCCATCTAGTCAGGCGCATCGAAACGCACGGAATTATCGTCGTCGCCCCCTCCGAAGCCGACAGGACTGCTGCCAAGGTCGACGCGTTCGCGACCGGCGGCCTACCGCGACCGTTGATCGTGCTCACCCCCAACCGTGCCGACGATGTGTGCCGGCATCGCTTCAGCGCCGCTCATGAACTGGGTCACCTCGTGCTGCACGCGACGTCCACGGGAGACAGTCAACAAGAACGTGAGGCCGACACGTTCGCGGCGGAGTTCCTCACCCCGCGTGACGATATTCTGCCGCTCCTGCCGCGCCGCCTCGACCTCGCTCGGCTCGCGGCGTTGTCGCGAACTTGGGGAGTCTCAGTACATTCGCTGGTGTACCGATACCGCGAACTGGGACTGGTCTCCGACGCCACCACCAGCCGCGCCTACCAACGGCTGCGCGCGTTGCGTGACCAGCCGGGATTTGGTCCCGAGCCCGTACGAGGATTTCCCGGCGAGCAACCCGTAATGCTTCGTCAAGCGTTCGAACTCGCAGAGCGCGAAACCGACCTGACGATACGAGCCCTGGCTCGCGAACTCGCCTGGAAGGTTCCGCATGTGCGTGAACTGCTCGGTATGCCGGACAACCGTCCGGTGCTCCGACTCGTTTAGCCCAGGCACGTGACAACGGTGCCTCGCACCATTGATGCCTCGCTGTACCGAAGCGAAGACCCCGTGGCCCAGACTGGTCAGGGCAAGGGCGCTCCCGGGAGGATTCGAACCTGCGACACCCTCTTTAGGAGAGTGGTGTTCGTCGTTATCCCCGTGGCTGCGGCAGCGCTGGCAAGAAACTCACTATGCGTGTCTGAGCAATGCGTTCGAGCGTGGCGAAGGCCCGAACCAAATGAGGTTCGAGCCTTCGCCACGGCAAGACCGCCTGCCGTGCTCGGCCGCCCCTACGACGGGACTGAGTCCTCCTTCGGGGTGCCCCACAGGAAGTCGTGGATTCGCCGCGCGGTGTCCACGAGGAGCGGTTCGGTGACGTGCTGGTAGCGCTTGCGCATCACGGCCGAGGACCAGCCCATCACGGCCATGACGACACGTTCGTCGACGCCGAGCAGGAGTAGAACAGTCGCGGCGGTGTGGCGGGCATCGTGGAGGCGGGCGTCGCGGACGCCCGCCTCCCGGAGAAGGTCCTTCCAGTGGTGGTAGTCGGTGTTCGGGTTGAGCGGTTCACCAGTCGGGCCGGTGAACACGTAGTCCTTGTCCACCCAGAGCTGGCGCGCTTGGGCCTGCTCCGCCGCTTGGGCCTCGCGGTGCCGACGGAGTAGCTGAGCCACCTCGTCCGGGAGGCCGATCGCACGGCGACCCGCGCGGGACTTGGTGTCCTTCGTTTCGCGGCGCACGAGCGCACGTTGGGGGCAATACCCGGGCTTGCGACCGCAGGTGTCGCCGCAGCCGTGGGCGTACTTGGGACGGAGACGGCCGCGGCGCACGCGCATCACGCCGGTGTCCAGGTCGAGGTCCGTCCATTGCAGGCCGAGGACCTCGCCCTGGCGTAGACCGAGGGCAAGCGCGATGACCCATCGGACGCCGTTGCGGCGTTTGCTCGCCGCCACGAGGATCCGCTGGACCTCGTCTTCGGTGTACGGCTCGACCTCTTCGTCGTCGAGGCGCGGGGCCTTGGCAATCTTGGCGACATTGACGGTCAGACGTCCGCGACGGACGGCCTCACCGAGGGCGACGCGCAGTGTTCGGTGCACCTGATGAGCGGTCGCCGGGGCGCTGCCAGCGTCCTGCATCTTCTTGTAGAGGCGCTCCAGGTGCTCGGGTTCGAGCTTGGTGAGGCGGTGTGCGCCGAGGCCAGGGATCAGGTGCACCCGGACGGCGACCTCGTAGCCGCTGAGGGTGTTCTCACTGACGGTGATCGGGGCGATGTTCTCGATCCAGTGGGTCAGCCACATCGCGAGGATCCACGGCTTGCCGGGTTTGCGGACGGTACCGAGGTCACGCTGCCGTTCGAGTTCGCGGACCTTGGTGGTGGTCTCGGCGCGGGTCTTGCCCGAGACGTGGCGGCGGTCGGGTGTGCCGTCGTCCTTGACGCCGACGGTGACGCGGCCGTGCCAGCGGCCGTCCTTGCCCTGGTAGATGGTCGACGCGCCATTGGGCTGGCGGGACTTCCCCATGGTGTTGGTCCCCCTCAGGCCGCGACGTCGAAGTCGACCGCGCGCAGGCATGCGCTGACGTACTCGTTCAGCGCCTCAGCGGGGATGCGGCGCAGACGGCCGATAGTCACGGAGGGGATGTCGCCGGAGGCGACGAGCGCGTACATCGTGGTGCGGCCGATGCTCAGGCGGCGGGCGGCCTCCTCGACGGTGAGGGCAACGAGGGTGTGGTCGCCGGTCGGTTCGGCGGACACGGCGGTGTTCGAGCGGATCTGGGACAAGGCAGGTCCTTACTCGGCGGCGCCTTGGGCAAAAGGCCGCCGGGTCGTTCCGTTCAGGGATGGGCGGGTTGTGGTGATGGCCGCTGCCTCGGTGTTCGTAGCACCGGGGCGGCGGGGTTTCGGGTGGGCGGTTACTCGCCCGGTGGGTCGGTGGGGTCGTCCTCCTCGTCCGCGTTCGGTGGATGGCCGAAGCGGACGAGGGGTGGGCCGGAGAAGGGGCCCGGGGTGACCAGCTCCTCCGCGATGACCTGGCTCACGGCTTCGCCAACCTCGTCCCCGATCTCGGGGTGGGCGTCGATGTAGGTCTCAAGGGCCTGTTGGGCGGCGGCGAGTTGGTCGTTGGCCGCGCGGATGGCGCGGTAGGACGTGCGGACGTCGTCGATCAGTTGGACGGCGCGCTCGTGCATCGCGAGTTGGGGCGGACCGAGGAGGTTGTCGAGGTCGATGCCGAAGACCTGGGCAAAGCCGATGGCCTCGTCGAGGTTGATCCGCCGCCGGGGCTCGGCGCTCTCGATCCGCCAGATCGCGGACTGGTTGATGGGAAAGCCCGCGTCCGACATGCGCTCGGCCAGCGTCGCGGTGCTCCACTTGCGCGCCTCGCGCTCCAAGCGCACGCGCTCGGCAACGTTGTCCTCGCTCCACATCGACTGCGGGCCGCCCGGCGGGCCGGGCACCGATCCGCTCATCCGATCCTCCTTGCAATGCGATCAAGCCCTGTTGCATCGACCGCCGTTGGAGAGTAGCCTGATGCAGGACAGAATGCAAACGATTCTCCAGGGATTAACGGAGGATCGACCCGGGTAGCACCGGGGCACGCAAAAGGCTCCCGGCGCTACGAACGCCGGGAGCCCCACAACACACCTCGCGACCGCCCATCCCTGAACGCTCGACCACGGTGGAACCGGGTTGCCCCCCGGACCGCCGAGTGAGGAAATGCCTTGAGCAAGCCTACGACGACAGCCCTCCGGGGCGCATCCGCCACGCGCCGTCCCACCCGGACGGAGGCGCGATAGCCGTGGCGCGTATCCGCACGATCAAGCCGGAGCTGTTCAGCTCCGAGAGTCTGGCCTCGGTCAGCGTGACCGCCGAGCGGACCTTCGTCGGCCTCTTCACCCAGGCGGACGACCACGGACGCCACCGGGACCACGCCGCGATCATCGCCGGGGTGCTGTGGCCGCTGCGTCCCGAGCACACGCCGCTCGACGTCGAGAACGATCTTCAGCAGCTCGCCGAGGCCGGGCTCCTCTGCCGCTACACGACCCCGGACGGCAAGCGGTACCTGCACATCGTGACCTGGCACGAGCACCAGAAGATCAACCGGCCGAGCGCTTCCCGGCTGCCCGGCTGCCCGGATCACGACGTCTCGCGCAAGAAGCCCGGTGGAGGCTTCGGGGACGACTCGCCGAGCCCTCACGGAGGGCTCAGTGAGGGCTCGGTGAAGGTGCACCGCACCCTCACGGATGACTCCGTGAATCGCGAATCCGCAGGTCGGACGGCATTCAGTGAGGGTTCAGTGAACCCTCACGGAGATGTCGGTGAGGACTCAACGCCCGGATCTAGGAACTTGGATCCTGGACCTAGGATCTTCCCTCCGGGGGGCGCGGGCGCCCACGCGCCCGACACCACTCCCGCGCTCGTCGCCGAGTACGTGAACGCCTGCCGCACCCGGCCGCCGGAGAGCGTCCTGAGCCGGATCGGCCGGGAGACCAAGATCCTCTTGGACGAGGGCGTGTCCACCGAGCACATCCGGGCCGGCCTGGAGCGGCTGCGGGCCAAGGGTCTCAGCCCGAGCGCGCTGCCGGGGCTGGTCAACGAGGTCATGAACGCCGACCGACCCGGCGCCCCGGCGACGTACCGGCCGTGGACCAATCCCGAGGACCCCGAGGCGGCCTACGGCGGTGACCTGTGACCACCGGCCTCCGCCGACCCGCCGACCCGCAACGGGTGGGCACCGGTTCCGAGCAGCGCGTCCTGCGCATCCTCGCCCAACGCGGCCTCGACCCCGCACGCCCGCTCGACACCGACGACGACACCGACCGCGTCGCCGACGCCCTGGCCATGGCGGAACAGCGCATCCCGCCGCGCTACCGCTCCGCCGTCGCCGACCACCCCGGCATCACCGGGTGGATGCGGCAGATCGTCGACGAGGCCCGACCCGGACCGGGCGGGACGTTCGGCATCGCCACCGGGCCCTCGCTGCTGATCGCCGGGACGACCGGCACCGGCAAGACCCACCAGGCGTACGGAGCCGTCCGCGGCCTCCTCCAGGCCGGGGTACGGCTGCGCTGGAACAAGATCACCACCGCCGCGCTGTACGCCGCCATGAGACCCCGTCAGGGCCACGACGCGGAAGGCGAGATGCGCGAACTGAGCCGCTGCCCGCTGCTCATCCTCGACGACCTCGGCGCCGCCAAGACATCCGAGTGGACCGAGGAACTGACCTACCGCCTCGTCGACCACCGCTACGAGCACATGCTGCCGACCCTGTTCACCACCAACCTGGCGATCCCTCGGATCCGGGACGTCCTCGGTGACCGGGTCGCCTCTCGCCTCGCCGAGATGACCGACCGCGTCATCCTCACCGGACCCGACCGACGCCGCCGACCGACGGACTGACCCGCCGTCGGGGCTGGCCCGGCGCGTGGAACGTCACGGCACGGAGACGCCCGCAGACGCTGCCCCTCGGTATCGAGGCGGACGCGTGCGCCACCGCGCCCGGACCTTGCCCAAACCCTTGCCCATCCCATCGACACTCCGCAGGAGGCGACTCTGACCACCACCATCCACGCCCCCGGTCCCGCACGAGCGACAACCTGGGACCGCGCGGCGATCGCCCTGCTCGGCCTCGCCGGGTTCGCCCTGTCCTACGACGCGCTGCGGCAGATGGCCGTGGCCGTGCATGTGCGCGGCGCGCTGAGCTTCCTGTTCCCGCTGCTGATCGACGGGTTCATCGCCTACGGCATCCGCGCCCTCCTGGTCCTGCGGACCGCGCCGCCCGCCGCCCGGGTGTACGTGTGGGCGCTGTTCGGGTCGGCGACCGGAGCGAGTATTTGGGCCAACGCGCTTCACGCGGTCCGCATCAACCAGCAGACCGAGCCGGGCGACGATCCCGGGTTGCGGTTGGGCGACGCCACCGTCGGCGTTCTGTCGACCCTCGCGCCGCTCGCCCTCGCCGGAGCGGTCCACCTGTACATCCTCATCGCCCGCCAACCGGCACCCGCCACCGCCGCGACCGACCGGCGGATCGCGCCCGGACACCCGCCCCGGACCGGCGACCCGGTGACTGACCGACTGCCCACAGCGACGGTCACCGGGGACGCCGAGCAGACCGAACTCGCCCTCACCGGACCGGAGGCGACCGTGTTCGCCGCCGAGTCGAACCCCGCCACGGCCGAGGACAACCTTCTGCCGGCCGCCCGCCGGGCTGTCGCGGACGGCGGATGGATCACCCGGGCGATCGTGGCCAACGCCCTGCGCGACCAAGGCCACCGTGTCTCCAACGAGCGCCTCACCGACCTGATGCGAACCCTGCGCGACGAGGCCGACGCCGCCCCGAAGACGCCCGCCCGCACCTGATCACCCGTCACCGTCCCTCGCCCGCCCGGCTGTTCCGGGCGGGCGACCTCTTCCCCAGTCAGGAGCCGGAATCTTGAGCGACGAACTCCCCTTCGCCACAACGCAGAACCTCCTCGGCGGGGCGAGCAAGCAAGGCGTGGGACCGTCCGTCGGCCGGTCCCACGCGTGTGCGCCGATCCCCGAGGGCGGGGACGGCGCACACGGCCCGCAGCACCGGGGGGGAAGACCACACGTCTGAACTACAGTAACCACTATACAGATCTGGTGAGGGGTCGTCTGGG
>NZ_JBEXCV010000231.1:0-10330 GCF_040605455.1 Embleya sp. NPDC005575
CCAACTCTTCAAGCTCCTCGAACGATCCGAGCAGCCGGCAGACGCCGGTGACCAGAAAACCCCTCAAGCGGCTTGACGAGATATAGCAGCCTCGGGGGGAAGCGTGGGTGCAACTATCCGAGTGTGGTCACTCGTCCCCTCGGGCATGACCATGGCGCACCCGCACCCGACCCTGCACCCCGCCCGGCCCCTGGAACCACCGGAGTGGCCGCACTGCGGCCGTGATGCCACAGCAGCGGACCCGGTGGGGTGCCGTGGGGTCCACCTCTCCGGTCACACGGCCTGCCTCGCCCACCTGACCAGGGCCGAACGCGACGCCTACCTGACCGGTCTGGGCCCCGGCAGCCATATCGACCATCGCGGCACCACCTTCGCCGAACCCCTCCTCGCGGCGCTCCTCGACGCTCTGCGTACTCCCACGGAGGCTCTCCGCCTCGGCTTCGCCAATTTCGGCTCGGCGGTCTTCGAGAGTGAAGCCAGGTTCGATGCGGCGGTCTTCGACAGAGGTGCCAGTTTCGAGCGGGCGGATTTCCTGGAGACTGCCGTGTTCCACTCGGCGTGCTTCAAGGGCAATGCCCGGTTCGAATCGGCGACCTTCGGGGGCCGGGCCATGTTCGAGATGGCGGTCTTCGAGGAGTTGGCCCTGTTCGACTCGGTGACCTTCCAGCAAGAGGCCGGGTTCAGTCAGGCGACTTTCAAGGACATCGCCACGTTCGAGACGGCGGCCTTCGAGGGCAACGCGGACTTCGAATACGCGGACTTCGAGGACGGCGCCAAGTTCTCCTCGGCGTCCTTCGAGCGCCGCGCCCGGTTCAAGTCGGCGACCCTCGGGGAGATCGTCCGGTTCGATGAGGTGACCTTCAAGGAAAGAGCCGTCTTCGAGTCGGCGGTCTTCGGGTACATCGCCATTTTCGAATCTGCGATCTTCGCGGGTGAGGCGGACTTCCGGTCGGCTGCCGTCCAGCACCACGCCCTCTTCCACTCGGTGACCTTCCGAGGCGCTGCCAGGTTCGAGGCGGCCACCTTCGGGGGCGACCTCAGGTTCGACCGGGCGAGCTTCGAGCGGCCCGACCATCTGGGGCCGTTTGTGTGTGCCGGGCGGGTGGGGCTGTCCGGAGCGGTGTTCGGTGGGCCGGTCACTCTGTCGTTCGCCGCGCGCCGGGTGGAGTGCCGGCGTACTCACTGGACGTCGACGGCCGAGATACGTCTGCGCTACGCCACGACCGACTTCTCCCACTTGTTCGTCGTCTCCCCTCTGACCCTCGTCGCGGAGGCTGCTCCCTTCGCCCTGTCCGACGGACGGACACTGGAGGAAGAGGCTTTCGCCGGCGCGCCCGACACCCGGGTGCGCCTGGTCTCGTTGCGCGGGGCGGACACGAGGCATCTGGTCCTGGCCGACATCGATCTTTCCGGGTGCCTGTTCACCGGGGCGGTGCATCTGGACCGGATACGGCTGGAGGGCGTCTGCATCCTCGACACGGCCCCGCGCCGCCCACGCCGATGGGGCCATGGTCCACGTTTCACCCCGCGCCGCACTCTGGCCGAGGAGCACCACTGGCGCGCGGGCCGGCCAGGGGCGGCGCGGGGCTGGAACCGGGCCGTGCTGCTCGGCGCCGGGCAAGTCGGCCCGGCACAACTGGAGCCGGTGTACCGGGCGCTGCGCAAGGCTCAGGAGGACGCCGGGAACCAGCCGTGGGCGGCGGACTTCGCCTACGGCGAGCGGGAGATGCGCCGCCACGACCGCACCGGCACCACTCGCGCCGAACGTGGACTGCTCCACGCGTACTGGCTGCTCTCCGGGTACGGGCTGCGTGCCTCCCGCGCCCTGGGCTGGCTCGCCGCCTCCATCGTCCTTACGGTGTTGCTGCTGATGTGGGCCGGGATTCCGCAGGACTCACCGAAGCAGGAGGCCGCCAGCCGCGTACCGGCCGGCGGGGGCACGGTCACTTTCGAGATCGGCGAGACCAGCCCCAGGAACCCCACCGGGGACCGGTTCACCGGCGAGCGTTTCGAGAAGTCCCTGGACGTCGCGCTCGGTGCTCTGGTGTTCCGCTCCTCGGGACAGCCCCTGACGACCGCCGGTGGCTATATCGAGCTGGCCTCAAGGGTGAGCCAGCCTCTCTTGCTGGGCCTGGCGGTCCTGGCCGTCCGCAACCGCGTCAGACGCTGACGGGCACAGCGCGCGCACCGCACCGCCGCGCCACGGCACGAACCGACCCCCGGGGCCTGGAGAAGCGAATGCCGCACGTCGAGGGCTCCAGCTCCAGTCAGGCGTTGTTCATCAGCGACAGCTCAAGCGAACCGGCCACACATGCGCAGTACCGGCGTGGTCGCCTCACCCGCCCACCTGGACGGCGGGGCCGTGTGCGGCGATCGATCACCGCACCCGTCCGGCACCGGTGTGTGGGGCCCGTTTCCGGTGCCCCACACCGGTGGGCCCCACGCCGGTGGGCCCCACGCCGGTGGGCCCCACGCCGGTGGGCCCCACGCCGGTGGGCCCCACGCCGGTGGGCCCCACGCCGGTGGGTCATCCTCCGCGCAGTGAGGTCCAGGCGACGCCGGCGGTGCTGGTGACGGAGACGGCGGCCAGGGCCAAGGTCGGGGAAACATACAGGTTCAGGCGTAGGTGTCGCCCGATGGTGAGGTCTGAGGTGCCATTGATCTTCCGGACAGGGACCCGCGTAGGGTTGTGAAGATCCGGAAAGAGAGACGACGTTGCCGCCAAGGTATTCACAGCAGTTCAAGGATGAGGCCGTCCGTATGGTGATCGACGGGCCTCGTCCGATCACCAGTGTCGCGGCTGAGTTTGGAATCCACGAGACGACGCTCGGGAATTGGGTCGGTAAGTACCGAAGGTCGCTGGAGAGCCCGCTTGCCGAAGCGGAAGAGCCCAGGACTGATCGGGAAAGGATTCTGGAGCGAGAGTTGCGGAAACTCCGAGAAGAGAACATCTTCCTGAAAAAAGCCGCTTCTTTCTTGCCAGCGAGAATCGGTAAGCTCGAAATACGAGCTCATCGACGCGGAGAAAGCCCACCACCACGTCGTCGACATGTGCCGTTGGTTGAAGGTGTCGCGGTCCGGGTTTTACGAGTGGAACGGCCGCCCCGAATCGGCCGCCGCCACACGCCGCGGTCGCCTGAGAATGATTCGCGAGATATTCGCGGCCAATCATGAGACCTACGGGTACCGCCGAATTCACGCGGTCCTGGCGCGGTCGGGCGAATCGGTGTGTCCCGAGTCGGTACGGGGCCTGATGCGGGAGCTGGGCCTCGTACCGTGCCAGCCCCGGCCTTGGAGGGTCGTCACGACCCAGCCCGGGGGCGCCCACGAGCGCATACCCGACCTGGTCGGTCGCGACTTCACGGCCGACGCACCCGGCAGAAAACTCGTGGGTGATATCACATACATATCGACCTGGGAGGGGTTCTTGTATGTGGCCACGGTCATCGATTGCTTCAGCAAGGCGGTGGTCGGATGGGCGACGGCCGACCATTTCAAGACGTCGTTGATATCTTCGGCGCTCGATATGACCGCAGGAAATCTGAAGATGGAGGAAAACGCGGTCTTCCACTCGGATCGGGGCAGTAATCTTGAGTTCAAGGGGTCGTTGCAACACCGCTTCCTTGCAGTGAGCGTAGATGATCGTTGAGGGCCTCGGCGGGGGTTCGCCAGGAAGATATCGATGTTGGAGATGCGGCAATCGGTCGGGCGGACGGGTGTCTGCTGGGACAATGCGATGGCGCAATGCCGTTTAGCTATTATAGAAACATCACATTCGAGCTGTCCGGAAAATGCATAGCCCCTCAGTCAACGATCGCCCTGGCACCACCAGGCAGTCCGCATGCGGTGCTTGTCGGACTCCCCGACGGCACTCGGGCCGTGACCTCACCCCGCTTAATACTCCAACCGTAGATCTTGATCTTCATGGGGTCTGGGCTGTTTGTCGCAGGTAGTGGCCGTCGCGGGCGCGGGCTTGGTGGCGTCGTCGCCAGTCGGACCACGAAAGCCGGTGGGTTGGGGCGTGGACGGGCTGGACAATCAGCGTGGTGAACAAATGCTGGATCTCGTTGCAGGTCAGCGGGATCAGCCCGTCCGGGGAGGGGTGACGGGTCTGTTCGTGTGCGGCGGTGATGGCGAGGAAGGCGTGCGCGAGCATCGCGAGGGTGACCCACCGGCGCCAGGACGTCCACCGCCTCACCTGGTGTTCGTCAAGTCCGGCCAGGCCCTTCCCGGACTGGAAGGTTTCCTCGACGGTCCATCGGCGTCCGGCGACGCGCACGAGGGTGGCCAGTGGAACGGCAGTGGGTGAGTAGCAGCGGTAGAAGGCGAGATCGCCAGTGCGGCGGTTGCGCCGGATCAGCAGTTGGTGGTGGCCGGGGCGGGTGTCGGTGATGTCGGCCACGGCCCAGTCGTAGAAGCGCAGCCCCTTGGCTCCGGTGCCTGCGGAGCGTTGCTGCCAGGCCCGCTTGGGCAGCTTCTTGGCCAGGGCGTCGGCCCGGAGCTTCCCGGCGTGGGTGGGGATCTGGTGGTCGCAGGCGACGGCGAGGACGTAACCGGTCTGCCGGGCTTCGAGTGCGGCGCGCAGGTGCGGGTTGGCGCCGTAGACCTCGTCACCGGTGACCCAGGCGGCGCGGATACCGGCGTCCAGGGTGCGTGTGATGACCGTGGTGGCCAGGGCCGGCTTGGTGGCGAAGCCGATCTCGCCTGGGATCCCGGCTGCCTGGCAGCGTTCCGGGTCATCGATCCACGAGCGCGGGACGTACAGTTCCCGGTCGATGGCGGCATGTCCGGCCGGAGTTGAGTAGACGAGGTAGACGGCGACCTGCGAGTTTTCGATGCGGCCCGCGGTGCCGGTGTACTGGCGCTGCACGCCCACCGTGTGGGTGCCCTTCTTCAGATCGCCGGTCTCGTCGACGACCAATACGGCGTCCTGATCGCCGAGGTGTTCGACGACGTATCCGCGCAGGTCGTCGCGGACTGCCTCGGCATCCCACTTGGCCCGGGCCAGCAGGTGCTGCAGGCCATCCGGTGTGGCGTGTCCGGCATGTTCGGCGATCGTCCAGCAGTTTTTCCGTGGCAGGTTCGACAGCAGTCCCACGACGAGGGACCGTGCGCGGCGTCGAGGTTCGACCCGCGCGAAGCGGCCTGCGATCCGGCCCATCAGGTCATCGAACATGTCCAGCCAGTGAGCGGGGTCTAGGCCATGGCTTGCGGCCTCCGCTTGATCTTCGTTGGTCCACACAGCACGCGATGATCATCGGTGGCCGTACCTGTCTTCACATCGCCCCTGACCAGCGAGATCGCGGCCTATGGCTTGATTACTTAGGATATGTTCGGTGGTCAATCTCGAGGCCTTCGGTTGGAGGAGGTTCGTGATGGCGCACGATGGCGGGTTGAGGCTGCATCTGCAGCGTGTCCTCCGCGCACCGCGCTCGGTCGTATTCCGAGCCTTGACCGAACCGCAGGAACTGGCCAAGTGGTGGGGCCCTGACGGATTCGTCACCCCAAGTGTGGAAAGCGACCTTCGGCGAGGAGGTGGTTATCGGATCGCGATGCAGCCTCCGGAAGGCGATCTGTTCTACCTGGTGGGGGAATTCGTTGAGGTCGATCCTCCGGCACGCCTGTCCTACACCTTCCGGTGGGAGGATCCCGATCCCGAGGACCGGGAGACGGTGGTGACGCTGTCGCTTCGCGATATCGGCGGTACGTGGGCCGAGTTGGACTTCAGCCAGGGCAACTTCGCCACTGAGCGGCGCCAAGCTCTTCACGAGGAAGGCTGGACTCAGAGTCTCAACAAGCTGGAGGAGCTGATGTCGTCGGCTGCGTCGGCCTGAGATCTTTACCGCAGGAGAGAAGGCCCTGCTGGTGGCTGCACCTGTCTTCACATCGCTCTGACCAGCAAGATCGCGATCTACGGTTGGAGTATTAACCGCCTTCCAGGCCCGCCCGGTCGCGCGCCGAGGGCACCACGCTGACGTAAGCCGCCTCGTGGAGCTCTCAGCCGAGGGGCCGACGAATCGGGGTGACGTTGTGCATCACGATGTCGAGGTCCGACGCGGACGCGCCTGCTTGGGTGAGAACAGCGCTCGCAAGGGTCAGCCTGGTCGCCGTCTGGCGGAGCGTTTCGATCTCAGCCCTCTGATGGGCGATCGTCGTGCGCCGGCGCAGGCGGCCTGCCGCGTCGCGGTAGTAGTTCTGCAGGACGATCTGCCGCAGGGTCTCGGCCTGCGGGCCGGGTCGGTGGTCCGGTGCGTGGCGGTGGAGGCGTTCCGGCAGTTGGTGGGCGTCGTCGCCGGCAGCGAGGATCCTGGTTCTGGGCCGGGTGGGGTTCTTGCCCAGGCGGACGGGACGACCGTAGCGGCGCCCCCATTCCTCGTCGACCAAGCCGACCAGCAGGTGCGAAGCGGTGCGGGCGACTTCTTCCAGCGCGGCACGGACGGCCTCGGTGACCGGTTCCAGTCGGGTCAGGTCGCGCACCGCGGCCAGGACGTGGGTGGAATCGGTGCGCTGCGTGGTGCGCTCGCGCACCAGTCCGGCTTCCTTCAGGCGCGCGAGCGCGAGGTCGAGGAGACGGTCGGCGCGGTCGTCCTGGGCGATGCGCTCGCGGAAGTCGGCCGGCACACTGTGGTGGAAGCCGGGGTCGTCCAGTTCCATGGCCAGGGCATATTTGAAATCGATGCGGCAGCGGACCGCTTCTGCCGCTTGCCGGTCCGACAGGCCCAGCAGGAACTGCAGTACGCAGACTGTGGCCAACTGGGAGGGCGAAAGACCGGGACGGCCGTCGCGCGGGTACCAGCCGGCGAAGTCCTCGTCACACCACAGCCCGTCCAACCGGTCCCGCACCCATATAGCCGTCGTCCCGCCCGGGTTGCTTGCCCGCGCGATCTGCGCGGTCAGAGGCGGGACTTGCTCACCGGAACGGGGACGGAGCGACAACGGGCACCTCGACAATTGCATCGGCCTGCGAAACAGTCCCGAGCATGCCCGCTGATCATGCTCGCGCACCGGGAAACACCAAGATCACCGACAGAGTCAAGCTGAGCGAGTGCGTGGTCCACTGCGGATCGCTCCAGTGCGGCTGCGAGGTTGCGCAGTGTGACCACGGCCGCGAACGTATCCTCGGCATGCTCGGGCGAGGGAACGTCTTTGGCCTCGATCACGCATCAACTTTGTTGATGGTGGATCGGCGCGTCAACAAAAGTTGATGACAGGGGTCGTCGAGGATCGAGGATCGAGGTCCGGTGTCGATGGTGTCGGCACGGCGCGGTACGAAGGAGCCATGACAGCCAGGTTCGACAAGCTCGACGACAAGGGCGTCCCGCCCGCCCTCACCGGACTGATCGGCGGTTTCCTCTACTGGGAACCAGGTGCGCTCGCCGGGATCGAGCGGATCGGCGGATACCTGGCCGGCACCGCGGACCCGTCCGCCGGGTGGGACGCCCCGGAACGCGTCGGCGCCGGCCAGTGGACCGCGTTCATCGGCCGGACCGGGGCGCTCGCGTTGCGCGCGGCGTCGCCGTCGACGCGGCCCGAGCGTCGGGAGCGGTTGCTCGCACTGCTGGAGATATGGGCGGACAGCGTGTTCGTCGACCCGACCGTGCGGATGCGCACGGGAACGGTGCGCGACCCGGAGCGGGACGCGGTGCGCGACGAGCGCGGCGCCACGATCCTGATCACCCACCTCCGGGGCGGCATCCGGGTGCTCGAAATGCGCACCGGGGACGCCGAACCGCCCGGCCTGGGAGCGCTCGAAGAGGTCGACGAACTGCCGCGGGCCGACTGGGGCAGCGCCCGGCAGATCCGCGACCTGGTCGCCCTGGTCCGCGAACGAGGGCCGATGGCGTGGGACCCGGAAGCGGTCACGCAACTTGCCGCCGACACTGGGATGTCCCGCGCCGCCGCCGCACTGGCGCTCGCGGGCACGCCCGGGACGGACATGTTCCACAAGCCGTTCCTGGACGCCGACGAACGCGGTCTGCTGGGCCTGAAGGCCGGCGAGGTCGAGACCGCACGCGTCGAGTCGGGACGGCCCGGCGCCGTGGGCTGGCTCGACCTGCTCGCCGAGGTAATCCCCGCAGGTCCCGCCGACCTGTGGGCACCGGACGCCCCGCGACGACTCGCCGGCCGGATCGCCGCCGCGTGGCATGCACGCCACGGCCGGCACGCCCCGATTCCGGAGACCTCGCGCGCGCTGATCGCCGAGCGGGAGCCGAAGCTGCCCGCGGCCGAACTGTGCGAGGCGCTGGCCCACTCCGGCTCCGACCCGCTGCTCGCCGAGGACCTCGACACGTGGCTGCAGGCCCCGCACGACAGCGGCATCGGGCTTGTCGACGCTACGGGTTGGGGCACCGCGCCGCGACGAATGGGGAATCTGATGGCGGACCTGGCCGCACTCGTGCCGACCGTGTACGCCGAACTCCCCGCCGGCGATCCGATCCGCGAGGGCCTGCCCGCGTTGATGCGCGACGTGCGCGCCCGGCTGGACCACCCCGGGCTGTTGCTCTCCGGCGGCCACCTCTTTTGCGAGACCACGGTCGACGACCTGCGCACGCGGTTCGGGCCGCACCCGTACGACGGCCGGGAGCCGCTCTCCGCACCCGTCTTCGACGACGGCCTGACGGTGGCCGCCGGAGCCGCGCCGCCGTCCTACTACGGTCGACACCGGCACTATCCCCACTTGTACTTCCGGCCCGCCGTGCTCGGCGACGACGGCCGCGCGCAGCGGCTCCGGGACACACTCGGCTTCAGCGGCAAGAGCGTGCTCGATGACGTGCGACGACTGCGCGGCGACTACTTCACCCGGATCGTCGCCCGCGTGGAATCCGGCGCGCTGCCGGTGGGCGGGTACGAGGCGAACCCCGCCGCGAGCGTGCCCGACCTGGTCGAACGCGCCGCGAAGGCGCTCGGCCTGGCCCCGGACCCGGCCGCGCTGTACCTGCAACTGCTCGCCCTGGAGGCGCCCACCGATCGCGGCGTGCGTACCTGGAACGGCTGGACGCCGACGCGGCACCGCAAGGCCGTCGCAGCTCTCGTGGCAGCGGGCCTGGCCGTCGCCGACAAGCGCCCCCGGGCCGGGCGCGGCGTCTACCTGCCGGGCCCCTGGGCGCCGGCGGCCAAGCCCTACCAGCCGATGGAGACGTGGAAGGCGGCTTTCCTCGGCGTCGAGGTCGCCCGCTACGACGGCGCGATCCACGACCGCGTCGTCCTCGACCGCACGCTGCCCGAACTCTTCGCCGACGCCTGGGAGTCGGTCGAGCGGGGCGAGGGGCCGGGCTGACCCCAGGCGCGGGGAAAGACCTGCGGCGAGGTCGACCATGCCGGTCAGTTCGGCGACCTCGGCGCCGTCTCGCAGTGTCCCGTTCTGGTCCAGGGCGGGATGCCAGAGAGCTTCGGGCAGTGAGCGGATTGCACGACGGACTGGCTCGGTGACCGCGTATCCGACCGAGAACCGCAAGTTCAACCCGTGCTCGCGCAAGGTTCGGATGTGGGCGAGGAAGGCTTTCGCGGATCCGGCGCTGTCGGCGCGGACCAGGATCTGGGTGCTGTACCGGTGAGCGTCGGGGATCTGAGTGAGAGCGTCGTCCAACACCGCGATGTGATCGGCGGCGGCGCCCACCTGCTGCGCGGCCTCCACCTCCCGGACGAACCTGCGCCGGAATTCGGTCACGTCGCCGTTCAACAGGTACGGGTGCACCACCTTCACCGCAGCTGCCGTCCCGTCCGGCGCCCGCCCGAGGAACACCCGCCCCATCCCGCCCGAGCCCAACACCCCGACCAGCCGAAACCGCCCCACCTGCTGCGGATCTCCCGTGTTCAACTGCTCCATCACGCCCCCGAATCACGACCCGTTTTCCGACCGTATGACGGCCGGAACTGCTGGATGCCCAAGACCATGGCACACCCCGCGCCACGATGTACGAGGGTGGGGCCTCGATCCGCTCGATCATGGACGCCACCGGGCGGTCGTACGGCACCGTCGAGCGCATGCTCCGCGAGGTCGGGACCACCATGCGCACCCGGGGCCGCCGCGTGTCGGCGCCGACCCCCGACGCCCGGCGCGCGACGATGTCCTTGGCGGGCTGCGGAAGTTCGGCCGGCAGGTCGACGACGGGAGTGGCCGATGAGTTCGGCGAACAAGTTCGGCGCCGCGTGCGCGAACCGCGAGTGCAACACCTACGTGGCGCCGCGCGCGGGCGTCGTCACGCGTAGGGGTTGGGAGGGGTTATGCCCGAAGGGCGGGTGCGTGGTCGGTGTCTATCCTGGCGCTGTTCGTGGTGCCGTGGGTGATGGCGCCGGCCCGCAAGGTGGATCCGAAACCGATGCTCTCGGG
>NZ_JBEXCV010000232.1:0-10304 GCF_040605455.1 Embleya sp. NPDC005575
CGCGGCCGGGCGCGGCCGGGTCGCGGACACGCGCGCGATGGTCGGAGCGCGCGGTGCGGGGGAGTTCACCCCGAGCACGGTAGGCGCGAAGTACGCGAGCGGCGTCGAACGCGCCGACGGTTCACCCGAACCGGCTAGTGCGGGAGCCGAAAGCCGGGAGCCGGCGCGCGTTCCCGGGTGCGGCACCGGTCCCGGCGCGGATCGATCGGGTCGGGTCGCGTCGGGTCAGGCCGGGGCGGATCGCGCCGGGCCGGGCCGGCCCCGCCACGCCCCGCCGGCTCAGGCGATGCACGCCGACACGATCGCGGCGATCGCGATCTGGGAGGACGCGGTGACCCACACGCACGGGTGCGGTTCGCGTTCGACCACGGTGGCGCCGAGGCGGCCCGGGGTGACCAGGTCGATCACCAGGAAGGCGATGGCCATCAGGATCAGCCCGGAGACGCCGAACATCGCCGTGGAGGCGAGGCCCTTGCCGAACTCGTCGTAGGTGGTCGCGATGGCCGTGGTGACGATCATGCCCACGCCCAGCAGCGCCGAGCAGAGCACCAGTGCCGCATTGCGATTGCGTTCGATCCAGATCTGCCGACCGAGGTTGCCGGGCGTCAGCACGTCCACGAGCACGAACCCGAGGACCATGAGCACGATGCCCACTCCCCCGTACGCGAACGCGTAGCCGACACCTTCCGCAAGGTCCCTGAACATGGCGCCGTCCCCCATCGTCGTCGGATCACCTGATGGGGCGTCATTGTGTCGGATCGTTTCGTGCGATCGTCACATCGCGCGACTCCGAGTGCTCACGATCCGGCACTCCTGCGGATAGGTGTGCCAGGTGGACCAGACCGCACCGGCCCCGCACCGCTCGACCACCATCGCGGTGACCGCGTACGGCAACCCCGGATAGTCGCCGATCAGGCCGTACTCGTGCCCACTCGCCAGGGTGACGATCTCGCGCACCCGCGCGACGAACGCCGTGTCCTCGAAGCGCTGGGTCAGCGCGGTGAACTCGTACTCCCACCGGCCGAGCCGGGTGGCCACCCGAGCGGGCAACGGGGTGGCCGCGCCCGGCACGCACGCGACGGTCTCCGACACCGGCTCGCCCTCCCCCCGTCCGGGGGTGATCAGCATCTGGTGCGACGCGCCCAGCAGCCGCAGCTCCAGCTTCAGCCCTCCGAGTTCGACGGTGCGCTCGGCCAGCGCGGGAAGCAGCGGCAGGCCCAGGCACCAGCCGAGGGCGTCCGCACGGGTGTCGGTGTACGTGGTGGTGAGTGTGGCGTGCATTCTCGCGCTCATCCGTCCGGGCAACGGGGAAGACCCACGGGAGGCTCCCGGGGCGACAATCGGCTGCAAACCAGGGGACATGACTCACGGTAGGTGTCCAAGGGCACAGCGTCGTCACCCGCGAAGGTGAAAGGCACTGACACGAACGGGTGAAGGACACCCTGTGGGCGCCCCCGACCCGCACGCGAGGATGGGCGGGTAGACCGAAACCCCGCGAAGGAGCCGTACGGATGAACCGACCGCTGCTGGCCCGACACCTGGACGGCCTGGGCACCACGATCTTCGCCGAGATGTCCGCCCTCGCGCACACCACCGGCGCGATCAACCTCGGCCAGGGCTTTCCCGACACCGACGGCCCGGCGGAGGTGCTCGAGGTCGCGGTCGCCGCCATGCGCGACGGCGCCAACCAGTACCCGCCGGGCGACGGCATCCCCGACCTACGCCTGGCCGTGGCCGAACACCGGCAGCGCTTCTACGGGCAGACCTTCGACCCCGACTCCGAGGTACTGATCACCACCGGCGCGACCGAGGCGATCGCCGCGGCCCTGCTGGCGCTGCTGGAACCGGGCGACGAGGTGGTCGCACTCGAACCGTTCTACGACTCGTACGCGGCCTGCATCGCGATGGCCGGCGCACGCCGGGTCGGCGTGACCCTGCGCCCGCCGCACTTCCGGCCGGACCCGGCCGAGCTGCGCGCGGCGATCACCGACCGCACCCGGGTGATCATGCTCAACAGCCCGCACAACCCGACCGGCACCGTGCTCACCCGGGCCGAATTGGAGACGATCGCCGAGATCGCGATCGAGCACGACCTGATCGTGGTCACCGACGAGGTGTACGAACACCTCGTCTACACCGGCGAGCACATCCCGATCTCCACGCTGCCGGGCATGCGCGAGCGCACCGTCACCATCTCCTCGGCAGGCAAGACCTTCTCGTTCACCGGCTGGAAGATCGGCTGGGTGTGCGCACCGCGGGAGCTGATCGCGGCGGTTCGCACGACCAAGCAGTTCCTGACCTACACCTCGGGCGCGCCGTTCCAGCCGGCCATCGCACACGCGCTGCGCCTGCCGGACAGCTATTTCAGCGGGCTGCGCGAGGACCTGCGGCACAAGCGCGACCTGCTCGGCGGCGGTCTGCGTGCGGCCGGGCTGACCGTGTACGAACCGCAGGGGACCTACTTCACCACCACCGACATCAGCGCGCTCGGCTACGCGGACGGCCTGGACTTCTGCCGCCGGCTGCCCGAGTCGCGCGGTGTGGTCGCGATCCCGGAGGTGGTCTTCTTCGACGACGTCGAGGTCGGCCGGCCGCTGGTGCGGTTCGCCTTCTGCAAGCGCGTCGAGGTGTTGGAGGAGGCAGCCAAGCGGCTCGCGGCGACCGACTGAGCCGGGGCCGACCGCAGCGGCTCCGGCGGGCGTGTGTGGGGGCGGACACCCCCACACACACGCACGCGGCGGCTACGCCTCGCCGTCGGCCGCCGGCTTGTCCTCGGGGCCGTACTGCTCGTTGATCCAGTTCCCGAACGAGATGCACGTGCTGATCCACGCGCGCGTGGTGAACACGAACAGCTCGCGGTTGATGCCGGGCTCGCAGTCGAGCTGGGCCTCGCCGATCAGCCGCAACTTGCCCTCGTGCTCGTGCGTGTAGACCTTGGGCCAGAAGAACTGGCGGTGCCACTCGTCGAGCAGCTCCAGCATCCGCGGCCGCTCGGCCGGGTCGAACTCACGGTCCAGGAACATCCGGACCGTGAAGATCTCGTGCTTGTCCCCGCGCAGCATGAAGTAGACGCGGAAGCCGTCCCAAGGCGCGCAGATGTCACCTTCCTCGTCGGTGAAATGGTTCACCTGAAGCTCGTCGAGGACCTGATTGATCAGATCCGCCGACGGCTTGACGACCGGTGCGGCCGGAACGAAGGTCGACCTCGGAAGCGAGGACGGGTCGATGCTCATGAAGGATCCTCTCCAGACGTATGGACGCCATCCTCTCTCATTCGGTCCGGAGCGGTGGGCCACGCCCGAGCCCTTATTCGTACTCGGTGCCACCCTTGCGGGTCAGGTAGGCCGCGGAGACGATCTTGCCGATCGCACGCCCGCCAACCACGTCGCTGTACCGCTCCCGGGCCGGGCGCACCACGAGCCCCTCGCGCAGGTGCGCGGCCGTGCCCGACACCGTCTCCCGACCCTCGGCCAGGGCCAACAGCTCGGCCTCGTCGTAGGGCCCGGCATACAGCGTCGGCACCACCGGCAGCACGGTCCGCAAGTCGCCGAGCAGGTCGGCGAGCTGCTCGGCGTCCACCCGGCGCACCGCGCCGGCGGCGTCCGCGAGCGCGACGTCGAAGACCGCATAACCCGGCAGCTCCGAGCGACCCTGCGCGCCGTACGCCAGGTCCTGCACGCCCTGCCCGAACACCTCGCCGAAAACGCCCACCCGGGCCGCGCCCGAGCGCGCGGCCAACTCCGCGGCGGCCTCGGGCAGCCGGTGCGCGAGCACGCTGCGCCAGTAGAGGTTGTGCTCGTCCCGGGCCAGCGCCTGGGACCTGGCGCCGAAGCCCTTCGAGGACACGAAGCTCTCGCCGGTGTCGGCCACGTAGGTGTACAGGCACGCGGTGCCGTGGATCTTCTCGGTCGCCACCACCGGCTCGCCCGCCGTGAACAGCGCCGGGTAGCGCCGCACGTTCTCGATGTCGACCCACGGCAGCAGCTCGGCCGCGGGTACGATCTCGCCGCTCATGTGCACCGGGATCGGCGGCACCCACTTGACGATGCCGAGGGACTCGGCGAAGTCCTTGTCGTCGGCGAGCGCGCCCTCCCAGTCCAAGCCGGCCAGCGCGGCCGGCCGGCACACGATGCCCTGCGAGAGCTCGCCACGCAGTCGGATCGCCCGGACCCGGTTCTTCGCCGACCCGGCGAGCCGCCCGGTGAGCCCGAGCTCCTCGATCAGCGGACCCGGCAGCACCGCCTGCTCCGGGATGTACACCGCGACGTCACCGGTGACATAGGCCCCCTTGGCGACGACGGCGCGGTACAGCCCGACCTGGGCCAGCTCCAGCGCATCGGCGTTCGGGTGTGCGTGCACGACCAACCGCTCGACCGTGACCCTGAGTGTGGACATGAGGTGCCTCTTCCCCCGTGCTCGCTTCGGGGTGAATCCCCGTGCACGCCACGGTCCCAAGCACCCGGGCGAGGCCGCCAACGATTTACCGGCACCCTGGGACAGGATGGGGCACATGCCGAACTTCATCGAGAAGCCGACGGTCGTCGAGGCCGCCGGCAACATCCCCAAGACCATTCGCGAGTTCGTCGGCCGGGTCAACACTGGCGACGAGGCGCTCAGCATCGCGCACATGACGAGCCCGGGCGGCTGGGAGGAGCCGGGCCAGCGCCCCGACTTCGACGAGTACACCGTCGTCCTGCGCGGCGTGCTGACCGTCGAGTTCGAGGGCGGCGTCCAGGACGTCGCGGCTGGCCAGGGCATCCACACCGCCGCCGGTGAATGGGTGCGCTACAGCACCAGGGGTGCCGAGGGCGCCGACTACATCGCCGTCTGCCTCCCCGGCTTCACCCCGGACACGGTGCACCGCGACGAATAGGTCGCCGGCCCGGCGGGTGGCGGTCGCCGCGACCCGCCGGGCGCCTCGGTGCGATCGAATCAGATCTTGGCGGTGATGGTCGACACGAACTTCGGCAGCAGTTCGCTCTGCCAGCCGGTCCAGGGCTGGTCGGTGCCTGCCTTGGTGAGGCTGCCGGTGGCGTCGACCTGAAGGTAGTACTGCCCCTTGCGCAGAGACACGCGCGAATTCGCGTAGTAGGCGTCGTCCGCGCCGGTGCCGCTGAGGACCTTGAAGTCGGTCTGGACCCGCTGGGCGCCGCCCTTGCTCAGGTTCCAGTTGTAGTCGAGCTCTTTGGGAGCATCGATGTTCTGAATCTGGATCGTCAGGTTGATCACGTTGCTGTAGCCGAAGCCGCGCTTGGTGTTCACCGTGTAGAGGCAGGTCGTGCTGCGCAGCGCCGGGCCCCGGGACTTGTAGGAGCCGACCGCCTGGGCGGTGCCCTGTTCCTCCTGCGTCGTCACCTCGGGGATGACTTTGGCGATCTCGTCCGGCCTGATCAGGTCGCACACATCCGGCCAGGTGGACATGTCGGTCGCCACCGGTGCGAATTTGCCGCCGCTCTTGGGCGCCGGCGGCGCCTCGGGGCGCGAGGCGGCCTTCGACACCGCCACGCTCGGGGTGCCGGCGACCGCGTTCGGATCGAAACTCTCCAACCTGCGGACGCTCTCCGTGGGCGGCAGCTTGACCGCTTCGTTCTTCTTGCCGTCCGTGCCGTTGATCAGCAGCGCCGCGATCACCGTCGCCGCCGTGCCGCCCGCGAGCACGGCAAGCCAACTGAAGACCTGCTTGCGGCGGTTGGGCCGCGGCGGCTCTGGCGGGTACGGCTGCGGATAACCGGTCGGACCGAAGCCCGGCGGTGGCCCGTACTGCCCCGGGCCGCCGTACCCGCCGGGCGGCGGCTGCTGGCCGTAGCCGCCCTGCGGCGGGTAGCCGGGCCCCTGGCCGGGGTATTGGCCGGAGTTCGGGCTGTTGTACTGGCCGGTCATCGAGTGCTCCCGTGGTGACGAACCGTCGAGGGACGACGGCGAATCAGTCGTCCGTCATCTTGATGTTGAGGACGCGCACCAGGGCCGGTCCGGCCTTCTTCGTCCAGGTGTCGGGTGCCTCGTCGGCGCCTGTGGAGTCCTTGGTACTCGCGCTGACCTCAAGGACCACGTAGTAGCCGGGCGAGTCCGGCTTGGCGCCCTGCTTGTACAGGTTCAGCTTGCCGTTCTGGCGGAACGCGTCCTGTACGAACAGCTTGTTCGCGAGGTCCTCGAAGCCGGCGTAAGGGGCCGCGTCCGCCTTGGCCTTCTCGTACACGTCCTTGACCGGTCCGGCGTCGCCGATCGCCTTGATGGTCATGGTGAGTTTGCCCGGTTCGGTGGCGTTCTTGAGGTTGGGCAGCTTGAGTTGCACGGTGCACTCGGAGTTCCGGGGCGTCTTCGCGCCCTTGCGACCCTGCCGCGAGCCAACGATGCTCGCGTCCGGGACGGCGTTCTGGATCTCCTTGTCGGAGAGCATCGTGCACGCGTCCGGCCACGTGCCGGAGTCCCCGGTCGCCCGGAACTTGGCGCCATCGGTGAACGCCACACCGGGCGGCGGGGTGTAGTCGTCGGGGAACGCGACGCCGTTGTCCGCCACCGGCTTGGCACCCTTGTCGTTCTTCTTGTTGATCTCGTCGACGATGTACGAGGCCGCGACCGTGGCCAGCACGCCGCCGACGACCACGCCGATCCAGCCCAGGATCGGCTTCAGCTTGCTCCGGCGCGGCGGCTCGTGGGGCGGCATCGGGCCACCGGGGTACGGCTGTTGGTACATCCCGGGCTGACCGTACTGCGGCTGCTGCTGCGGCCCGCCGTAGTGGTTCCCCCCTGGGTTGCCGATTCGTACCATCCCCGTACTCCTCCTGATGCCTGATCCGATGCGCTGTTCCGATGCGCTGTCGCCGTTGCTGCCCTACCGCGCGGACCGCGGGTTACATCCGTGCCACGAGGTAGCCGATGAGCGTCGGCCCGTACTGCTTGGCCGCGTCGTCGCTCGGCAGCTTCGCCCCACCCGGACCGCTCAGCCCGCTGGACATGTACAACTCCACGAAGTACGGACCCTTGTTGAGGTAGATGTAGTTGTCGTCGCGGAACGCGTCGTCGGTACCGAGCTTCGTGCCCAACTCCTCGAACGTGCCGAACGGCTTGCGTCCGTGATCCTTCTTGGTGTCGCCGTAGTGGCCCTTCGCGATCGCCGGCGTGCTCACCTCGTGGAGTGTGAGCTCGATCTTGGCGTACGTCGGATACTTCGGATTGTTCGGGTCGGGTACGGCGAGATCGAAGTCGCACTGGTTGTCGACCGCGCCCGGGAAGTCGTACTTGACCGAGACGGTCGTGTCCGGCTTCCTGGTCTTGACCGTGGCGCCCTTGACGACCTTGCCGATCTGCGCGTCCGAGAACATGTCGCACGCCTTCGGCCAGGTCTTGCCGTCGTTGGTCGCGTTGAATTTTGACCCGGCGTCGGCGGGCGGCGCTGCGGGGAAAACCATCGGGCGATCGAGCGGCTCGGGACTTGGGCTGGTCTGACCGCTCTTGCCGCCGCCGGAGGCTCCGGGCGCGGTGGGACCGACCGAGGTGGGGCCGGGCTTGGCGGTGTCCGCGTCGTCGTCCTTGTTCAGCAGCACGAAGCCGCCGACGCCGGCGCCGGCCAGGACGACCGCGACCGCGACCCACAGCGCGATCCGGTTGTTCCGGCGCGGTGGCGGGGTGGGCTGCCCGTACGGGTGGCCGGGCGGTCCGTACGGACCCGGCGGCGGGTAGCCGGGCTGCTGCGGCGGGTAGCCGGGCTGCTGCTGCGGATAGCCCTGCTGCGGCGGATAACCCTGCTGCGGCGGGAAGGCCGGCTGCTGCTGCGGGTGTTGTGGGTACTGCCCGGGTTGGCCGTGGCCGCCGCCGTGCTGCCCTGGGCCCTGCGGCCAACCCCCGCTCACAGTTTCTGCCCGACGACCGCGGCCACGGTCGGACCGTACTGACGCGACATGGTGTTCTGCTTGAGCGGGTTGCCCTGCGAGTCCTCGACCTGGGCCTGGAAGGTGACCCACACCCGGAAGCCGTTCTTGGAGATCTGGATCGTGATGTTGTCGCGGAACGCCCCGTCCACCCCGAGTTTGGCGGCCGGGATGTCGTCGTACTGGTCGGGGTATGCCTTGGTGGCCGTCTCCGCCTGCGTCTTCTCCTTGGCGAAGGAGGTCTTCTCGTCGGCCAACGGCTTGTAGCCGTAGGTGGTGATGTTGATCTTCGCGGGATAGTTCGAGGACTGCAGGTTCGGCAGGTCGACCATGATGTCGCACTCGTTGTCGTTGACGGCCTTGCCGAAGAAGTTCGAGTAGCGACCCATGAAGCTCTTGCGCTCACGGATGGTCGCCTCGGGGACGACCGTCTTGATCTCTTCGTCGGTCAGCAGGTCACAGGCCTTGGGCCAGGACTTCGGGTCGACCGAGAAGTTGCCGAACTTGGGCCCGGTGATCGCGGGCAGCGCGTCCGGGATCTTCAGCGTGTTGGTGATGTCGGTCTTCTTGGGCCCGGTCGCGGCGGTGTTGTTCGGGGCCGCGGTCTTGCCCGTGACGATCGGCGCGGGCGTGGTCTTCTGCGCGGCCGGGTCCTTCTTGTCGGTCGGGTCGTCGAGCCCGACCAGCGCGACCACGACGGACGCCACGATCGCGCCGGTGACACCGGCGATCCAGGTGCCGATCACCTTCTTGCTGCGGCCCCCGCGCGGCGGCCGGCCGTTCGGGTCCAGCTGGATCGGGTTCTGCGCGTACTGCTGGTAGTGCCCGTACTGGCTGTACTGCGGGTACGGATAGCCGCCGGACTCCTGGAAGCCGCCCGGCTGTTGCTGCTGTTGCTGCTGCGGAAAGCCGCCGGGCTGCGGGTATCCCCCCTGCTGCGGGTAGCCACCCTGCGGCGGGCCCGGCTGTCCCTGCTGTCCCGGTTGTCCCGGCGGGCCGGGTGGCATCGGCGGCACAGGCGGATAGCCCTGACCATCGCTCATCGGGAGGTCCCCCTCGGATCTCGGGTTTCACCTGGCGTTTGCTTGCAGGCATCAGGCGCGGAGACATGCTGCCATGTGCATGGAGAGGCCGCAGAGGTCAAGAGTGTCGTTTGTGGCGACATTCACCTAAATAAGTCTCCGGAGGCGCACAACGTTTCGATGACGTCAAGCGTCTCGATCAGAGGTCGGACACCCGAGAATCGCCCCCTCACAGCCCACGAGGCAGTAAAGTTGAGTCAGGAATACTCAAGCGATTTGACCGGTTGCACACGACGGCTCATCCTTGAGCGACAACCACTCAACTCTTTCCGTGGAGGAAGCGAATCATGGCACGTGCGGTCGGTATCGACCTCGGTACGACGAACTCCGTCGTCAGCGTTCTGGAAGGCGGCGAGTCGACCGTCATCACCAACGCGGAGGGGTCGCGGACCACACCGTCCGTGGTTGCCTTCGCGAAGAACGGTGAGGTTCTGGTCGGCGAGGTGGCCAAGCGTCAGGCCGTCACCAACGTCGACCGGACCATCCGGTCCGTCAAGCGCCACATGGGGACCACGTGGTCCGTGGCGATCGACGACAAGAAGTACACCGCGCAGGAGATCAGCTCCCGCATCCTGATGAAGCTCAAGCGCGACGCCGAGGCCTACCTCGGCGAGAAGGTCACCGACGCGGTCATCACCGTGCCGGCGTACTTCAACGACGCCGAGCGGCAGGCCACCAAGGAAGCCGGCGAGATCGCCGGTCTGAACGTGCTGCGCATCGTCAACGAGCCCACCGCGGCGGCGCTGGCGTACGGCCTGGACAAGGCCGACGAGCAGACCATCCTCGTCTTCGACCTCGGCGGCGGCACGTTCGACGTGTCGCTCCTGGAGATCGGCGACGGCGTGGTCGAGGTCAAGGCCACCAACGGTGACAACCACCTCGGCGGCGACGACTGGGACCAGCGGGTCATGGACCACCTGGTCAAGCAGTTCCAGAACGCGCACGGCGTGGACCTGTCCAAGGACAAGATGGCCCTCCAGCGCCTGCGCGAGGCGGCGGAGAAGGCCAAGATCGAGCTGTCCTCCTCGATGGAGACCTCGATCAACCTGCCCTACATCACGGCCTCCGCCGAGGGCCCGCTGCACCTGGACGAGAAGCTCACCCGCGCCCAGTTCCAGCAGCTGACGCAGGACCTGCTCGACCGCACCAAGGTGCCGTTCCAGAAGGTCATCGAGGACGCGGGCATCCCGCTCTCGGCGATCGACCACATCGTCCTGGTCGGCGGCTCGACCCGGATGCCGGCCGTGGCCGACGTGGTGCGCGAGCTCACCGGCGGCAAGGAGCCGAACAAGGGCGTCAACCCGGACGAGGTCGTCGCCGTCGGCGCCGCGCTCCAGGCCGGTGTGCTCAAGGG
>NZ_JBEXCV010000233.1:0-10260 GCF_040605455.1 Embleya sp. NPDC005575
GGCGCAGGTGCGGCGACCTGTGCCACTGCTGGGGCCGCCGCGGGTGGTGCGACCTGGATCCGGGCGGGCGCCGCCGCCTGGGTGACGGCGGGCGGCGCCGGCGGCATCGCATGCACTGCGGCGACCGGCGGGGTCGGGACCGTCGTCGGGCCGGCGGGCGGGAACCCGGTGCTCGGCTCGCGTACGGCGGGAGCGGCGGGGGTGCTCTCGCGGTGGCCCACGTCGGGGTTGGGACCGGAGATGGGGATGGTCATACCCGTCCTTGTCAACGATGGCGAAGGAGTGCTCAAGGTGAACGAGGCCCACAGCGGGGCGAAGTCCAGAGGGCGGCCGGCGACGGCCAGCGCGCCCAGGACGCGGTGCAGTGCGGTGAGTCCGGATCCCCTGGTGTGGTCCGCGCTCAGCGCGACGTGGGGCCGGCCCCCAAGGATCCTGCCGACCAGGCCGGTGAGTACCGTTCCCGGTCCGGCCTCGACGAACGTGCGGACGCCGTCCTCGTACATGGCCAGGATCATTTCGGCGAATCGCACGGAGGAGGTGACGTGGTCGTGCAGCACGGTGCGGATTTCCGGCGCGGTGCCGGGATACGGCTTGGCGTCGGCGTTGCCGTAGACGGGCATCCGCGGCGCCGTGAACTCGTGCTTTTCCAGCGTGGGCCGCCACCCGGTGGTCGCGGACTGCAGCAGTGGGCTGTGGAAGGCGCAGGAGACGGCGAGCCGTTGGGTGGGGAGCTTCTGCTCCTGTGCTCGCTTCTCCACCTTGGCGATGGCCGATTCCGCGCCCGAGACGACGTGCTGCGTCGGGGAGTTGTAGTTGGCGACCCAGGCTCGGCGGATGCCCCGGACCAGGTCGTCGGCTTCCTTGGCGGAGGCGGTGACCGCGAGCATCGCGCCCGACACCTTGCTCGCGTCGCGCAGGAGTTCGCCGCGGGCGCGGGCCAGGTCCATCAGGGTTTCGTCGTCGTAGACGCCGGCCGCGTGCAGGGCGGCCAGTTCGCCGAAGCTGTGCCCCGCCACGCAGTCGGGCTCGAAGCCGACGGCGCCCAGGATCTCCTGGATCATCAACGTGTGGGCGGCGAGCGCCGGTTGCGCGACTTCGGTGGCCTTGAGTCGCTCGGCCTGCTCGCGTTCCGCCGCCTTGTCGGCAACCGGGGGCGGGAAGACGGAGCGGTGCAGGAGGTGTCCGTCGATCTCGAAGTCGGCCAGCCGGTCCCACGCGGCGAGCGCGCGCGGCTGGTGCAGCACGACGTCCATCCCCATGTCGGGGTACTGGCTGCCCTGTCCCGGGAACAGCAGCGCGATCTTGTCGGTCGAGGCGGGGCCGCATGCGTAGCGCACGCCGGCGGGCGTGTGGAACGCGGTCTGTGGTTCGGCCGCGATCCGGCCTCGGGCTTCGGCCGCCTGGGCCCGCAGGTCCTCCTCGTCGCGGACGACCAGGCACAGCCGGTGTGCCGCGGCGGCGTCGAAGGCGAGCTGCGTGCGGCGCGCCAGATCGGCCGGCGGCGCGGTGTCGGCGGTCAGCGCGTCCAGTGCCGCGACCAGCGCGGGGCCGGAATCGGCGCTCAGCAGGACCAGTTCACTCGGCGCGCTGCGGGTGTACGACTCGCCCGCCAAGGCGGGTTCGGCGGCACGGTGCTCTTCGAGCGTGACGTGGAAGTTGGTCCCGCCGAACCCGAAGCTGGAGACCGAGGCCCGGCGCGGGTGGTCGGCGCCCCGGATCCAGGGCCGGGTCCGGGTGCTCAGGTAGAACGGGCCCTTTTCCAGTTCCAGGGCGGGGTCGGTCCGGTCGGCCTTGAGTGTGGGCGGCAGGATTTTGTGGTGCAGTGCGAGCGCGGCCTTGGCCATCCCGACGGCACCCGCGGCGGTGCGCGTGTGGCCGATCTGCGACTTCACCGATCCGAGCGCGCAGCGCGCGATGTCGGCCGGGTCACCCGAGCCGAACACCTCCTTGAGGGCCTTCACTTCGGCGGTGTCACCGGCCTTGGTACCGGTGCCGTGCCCCTCGATCAGTTCCACTGTCGCGGGGCTGTAGCCCGCACTGGCGTAGGCCCGGCGCAGCGCGCGGACCTGACCGGCGACGGCGGGTGCGTAGATCGATGATCCGCGTCCGTCGGAGGAGGTGCCCACGCCGCGGATGACCGCGTAGATGCGATCGCCGTCGCGCTCGGCGTCCGCGAGGCGCTTGAGCATGACCATGGCCACGGCCTCACCCAGGAGGGTGCCGTCGGCGTCGATGGAGAAGGGTCGGCACTCGCCCGACGGGGACAGCGCCGGGGTCTTGCTGAAGCAGGTGAACCCGAACGCGTCGCACAGCGGGTCCACACCACCGGTGATCATCATGTCGGCGCGGCCGAGCGTGAGTTCGTCGATGGCGGCGCTCATCGCGGACAGCGAGCTGGCGCAGGCCGCGTCGGTGGTGTAGTTGCTGCCGTGCAGGTCGAAGTGGCGCGCGACGCGTCCGGCGATGACGTTGGTGAGCATGCCCGGGAAGGAGCTTTCCTTCCACACGGGATACGAGGCCGCGATGGCGTCGCACAGCTCGTCGGCCTTGGGCTCCGCGACGCCACGCGCGAGCATGACCCTGCGCCAGGTCGGCCGCTGGGACCGGAAGGACATGCGAAAGGCCAGCTCGGTGGGGCTGGCTCCCAGGATGATGCCGGTGCGTTCTCGCATCGTCTCGGATGGACCCTCGTCGCCGCAGGCGTCCCGCAGGACACGTTCGGCGGCGACCAGGCTCAGCAGTTGCGCCGTGTCGGTGGCGTCGATCGTGGACGGTGGGGTGCCGAAGGCCAGCGGGTCGAACGCCACCGGCGACATGAACGCCCCGCGCTTGCCGTAGGTCTTGTCGGGGGCGTTGGGGTCGCTGGAATAGTGATCGCTCACGAGCCAGTGGGTGTCCGGCACGTCTCGGATGAGGTCGCGGGCGTGGACCACGTCGCGCCAGAACCCGGCGACGTCCGAGGAACCGGGCAGCAGGGTACTCAGACCGACGACGGCGATGGGTGGTTGGGAGGGACGAGAACTCTCGGGCACGGGACTCCTTGCACTGTCGATTCAGAGCAGTTCATGGGCGGGGAAGGTGAACGCCTGGGCAGGCAGGTCGACACCGTGGCTGCGCAGTTGCTGCGCGCGGGTCAGGACTGTTGCCCCCTCCATGAGATTGCGGGCGATCTGCACCACGGACAGGTGCGCGGGGTCGGCGAGGAAACCGTCCTTGCGCCAGTCGTTGAACGCGCCTACCGCGGGGCCGCACCAGATCTGGTAGTCCACGCTGCGGTCGGCGGCTCCGGTGGTCGCCCAGCTGCTGGACATACCCAGGTACCAACGGAACACCAGCGCCATGCGGTGCTTGGGATCCACGGCCGCGCGGTCGGCCTGCGCGGGCTCCCGGGTGCGCCAGAACTCCTCGGTCTGCGCCCACACCTCCGCCACCGGCCGGCGGAACATCTCCCGTTCGAGGCGGGCGATCTGCGCCGGGGGAATCTCCTCCAGCGACTCGTGGTCGCGGTAGAGCTGGAAGAGCTTCGAGGCCCGGGCGGCGAACATCGTGCCGCGGCTGAGGACCTGTACCTTCGACCCCATCTCGAACATGTCCGCGGACGGCGCCATGGCCACGTCCATGGTGTCCGCGGCCTGGAGCATCGCCCGGGCCCGGTCGGAGGTGTCGGCCTCCAGACTGAGCTGGTTGACCGATCCGGTCACCACGTACGCGGCGCCCATCGCGAATGCGGCGGCGACGGCGTGCGGGGTGCCCAGACCGCCGGCCGCACCGATCCTGGTGCGCGGCGCGATGCCGTGCCGATGGGCGACCGCGTCGCGCAGGGCCAGGATCTGCGGGAGGGCGGTGGACAGCGGCCTGCCGTCGGTGTGCCCGCCGCTGTCGGACTCCACGGTGAGGTCGTCGACCATCGGCACCCGGGCCGCAAGTGCCGCCTCCTCGGCGGTCAGCAGTCCCTCGGCGACCAGGTCCCGCAGCAGTTCGGGGGGAGCGGGTGCGAGGAACTGTTCGGCGACCTCGGGACGCGAGACCTTGGCCATCATCATCCGGGGACGGACGATCCGGCCGTCGGCGCGCATCTGCAGGCCCGCGGCGCAGCAGTGCGCGAGGGCGCGGGTGACGTTGCTGAAGGCCGACACCGACACGCACCGCACACCGTGCCGGATCGCGAGGCCGGCCACCTCGTCCTCCCAGGCGGGCGAGTGCGGGTTGTGGATGATGTTCACCCCCCACGGGGCGTGTTCGGGTAGATCGCGGCGCAGTTCCTCGATCGCTCGGCGAACCGCGTCGATCGGCAGTCCGGCCGCTCCGAAGATCCCCAGCAGGTCGGCCCGCGCCATCGCCTTGACCATGGTGACGCCCGCGATTCCCTGCGCCATCTCACCGGCCACGTAGGGAAAACGCACGCCGTGGTCGGTGGTGAAGGAACGATCGCCGAGCCATTCGGGATACAACGGAGAGAGTGTGCCGACGACTTCACAGCCGTCGACCGGCGCGTCACTCAGGACGGCGCCGGTCACGGAGTCGGACAGGCGCCGAACGATCGTGGCCATGCTCCGCGGTTGGCGAAGCACGGCCAGGAGACCGTCGGCGGTGGGGTCCGACATGTCACGACGGGGTGATGCCTGCAGTCCGATGGTCATGAACGGTTTCTCCTGTGGCCTTTCAAAAAAGGTGGTCGGACTTTGGTTTCGTCGACTGTCAAAGAATCCCGCGCGTTCCGGCGAGGAGATAGGCCATGTCGACGGTCGTCCGGGAACAGGGTCCGCCCAGGACGCGGCGCGCGTTGCGGTCGTCGAAGATCCGCGTGTGCCGAAGATACGCGGCGAACCCGGCGTAGCTGTGAAAACGCTGCTCGGCCGGAGAGAGCTTTTCGGGCAGCTCGGGCCCGAGGACGACGCGAATGGGTGCAAATTTTTCGAAGAGCTCGATGAGCGTCGTGGCGAAGACGTCCTCCGTGTGCACGACGTGGTATGTCTGCGCGTCCGTGGGTCGGTGTTCCGCAGCGATGCTCACGATGGCTCTTGCGGCCTCCTCCACGGGGAGGCAGTCGAGCCGCGCGTCGGCCGGTTCCTGCATGCGGATGACCGGCCGCAGACCCCGAGAAATGGAGAGTCCGGCGATATCTCTTTCGATCGTCGACGCCCGCAGCAGGGCGCTGATGATCTGAAAGGGGTGCGCCGGGAGACCTGCGGCCGAAGCGCGGTCCGTCGGGAGAATGCCGGGCCGCATGACCAGCGCCGGCATTCCGTTTTCTCGGGACCACCGGCGCACCATGGATTCGGCGTCGCACGTGGACCGCTCGCATTCGTTCCCGAAGCCGTACGTGTCGATCGGGTCGGCTTCGGCGACGGTGCCCGATCGTCGGGCGCCCGCCACAAACGCGGTACTGACGTGGCAGAACGGTGCGCCGTGCGGGCCTCGGGGGGCGATGTCGAGGAAGTTTTGCGTTCCGTTGACGTTCACGGGCCTGATCGCCCGGGCCCCCGTATTGAGGTCGATGTTTCCGGCACTGTGGAGGAACATGTCGGTCCGCCGGACGAGCTTTTCCACCCGGTCGTCCGCGAGACCGAACAGCGGCCGGGCGATATCGATGTCCACCTCGTCGGCGCGTCGGCGAAACTTCCGAATGAAATCCGGTGTCTCGCGCAGTCGACCGAAGGCATGGGAGATTCGGTCGATCGCACTCGTGCTGCCACGGCGCGAGAGAAGCGTGACCGGGCAATTCCGATTCACGAGTTCACGAACGGGTCGCGGCCCCAGGAAACCGGCGCCACCAGTCAATGTAACCTGCACGGTCTCATTCCTCCTCTCGGGGAACCGGTGGCCGGTATTACGCGGCAATCCTAGCCATGGCCGGGCCGTAGAAAAGTGCAGGTTACGGTTCGGGAACTGAGGTTCACCAGTATGGCCTAGTTCCGAGCAGGCCGACAGACGGGCCTAATTCGTCATTGTCGACACATTTATAGCGGTCAAACATTCACACCCCTGCCCCGCCGATCGGGGTCTTCCGTACATCCGATCCTCATACATACGATTTTTCGAAGCGGGGCAGGCGGGGTCTGTAATCGCGAACTTCGGTCCGCGCGCGCGGTACCCTCGCTTGCGGCACGAACCATCCCACCGAATATCCGTGGACACGGCGGAGCATCGGCAACGGGGATTCGCCCCTCGCCGCCGCCCGGACGCGCCGGCGGCCCGAGTTTCGCCACGTCTGCACTCGATCCCGGTTCACGGGCGTCCTCGCCCATCGCACAGACGACGTCGTCCTGGGAGGACACACAATGCTCGACACCATCCCGGTCCCACCTCCCGAACACGAGACGCCGGCCCCGCCCGGCGGACCGCTCGCCCGCCTCGCCGGGCAATGCGTACGGCACCGTCGTCTGCTTCTGGTCGGCGCGATGATCGTTTTGGTACTGGCCGCCGCCGTGGTCGCCGGGGCCAGGGACCGCTGGTCCAACGGCGGATTCACCGCATCGGGGACCCGGGCTGCGGAAGCCGAACGGGTCGCCGCCCGATACGGGGCGAACGCCGCGGACCTGGTCTTCTACATCCGCGCCGACAAGCCGGTGGACGACGCCGAGGTTGCCGAGGCGGGCCGCCGGCTCACGGCATTGGTCGCGGGACGACCGGGCGTGGAACGGGCGCAGTCCTACTGGACCACCGGCTCCTCCCTGTTGCGTTCCCGAGACGGCAAGGGTGCACTGATCCGCGTCGACCTGGCCGGAACCGAACGCGACTCCGCGGTGGCCTCGCGCGCCCTGGTCCCCGCCGTGCGCAAGGCCGCCACCGGACTGCGGGTCGATGCCACCGGGCCTGCGTGGCTGAACGCGCAGGCCACCGACGAGTCCGAACACGACCTCGAACGAGGGGAGTTGCTGGCGGCGCCGCTGGCCATGCTCATCCTGCTGCTCGCGTTCGGGTCGCTGACGGCGGCGGCGATCCCACTCGCCGTCGGCGCGGTCTCCGTGGCCGGGGCGCTGGCCGTCCTGGCCACGCTGACGCTCCTGACGCCGATCACCGTGTTCGCGATCAACATCTGTGCGGGAGTGGGCTTCGCCCTCTCCGTCGACTACGCCCTGTTCATCGTGACCCGCTATCGCGAGGAACTCTCCCAGGGCGTCGAATCACGCCAGGCCATCGCCCGCAGCATGGCCACCGCCGGGCGCGCCGTGCTCTTCTCCGCGGCGACGGTGACCCTGTGTCTGTCCGCGCTGTTCGTCTTCCCGCTGGAACTGCTGCGCTCGCTGGCGTGGGCATCGATCCTGGTGGTGAGCATCTCGGCGTTGACGTCCCTGCTCGTGCTGCCCGCGCTGCTGGCGGTACTGGGACCGCGCCTGGATCGACTGGACCCGTTCCGCCGATTCCGGCGCGGGAGCGGGCCGGTGGGCAGCGGCAGTCCCGTCTGGCGTCGCATCGCCACGCTCGCCACCTCCCGTGCGATCCTGTGCGGGGGCTCCGCCGTGGTTCTCCTCCTGGTCCTGGCTCTCCCCTTCCTGCACGCGCGGTTCACCACCGTCGACGAGAAGATCCTCCCAACACGCTCCGAACCGCACCACACGGCAAGGCTGTTGCGTACCGACTTCGCCGATCCGCCCGAGCGCGTGATCCCGGTGATCCTGCCCCGGATGGACGCGGTGACCGACGCACCGGCGATCGACGCGTACGCCCGACGGTTGTCCGCGTTGCCCCACGTCGCGCACGTGATCGCCGACACCGGCGACTATCGCGCGGGATTGCCGGTCCCGGGGCCGCAGTTGTCGGCAGCACAGACGGAGGAATCCACCCCCGAGGGCACGACGCGGGTCGTCGTCCGTCCGGTCGCGCCACCGGAGCCACCCCGCCCCGCCGTCGCGGGCACCGTGCTGCGCGTGATCGGCACGGCCGACAGCCAGTCTCCGGACACGGTCGCGCTCGTGCACCGGTTGCGGACCCTGCCCGCTCCCCAACCCCACCTGGTCGCAGGCAAGGCGGCCGAGTTGACCGATACCAAACACACCCTGCGTGAGGCACTCCCCTACGGCGCCGCCATCATGCTGGTCGGCACCCTGGTCATGCTCTTCCTGTTCACCCGCAGCGTCCTGGTACCGATCAAGGCGGTCGTGATGGGCCTGCTCAGCATGACCGCGAGCCTGGGCGCCATCGTCTACGTCTTCCAGGACGGTCATCTGCGGTGGCTGGTAGGCGACTTCACCACCGGCGGATCATTGGAGACCACGACGCCGCTGCTGACCCTGGCCGTCGCCTTCGGTATCTCCGTGGACTACGAGGTCTTCCTCCTCGCTCGCATCAAGGAGGAGTTCGTGCGTACCGGGGACAACACCCGGTCGATCGTCTTCGGGATCGAGCACACGGGCCGACTGTTCACCGCCGCGGCCCTGATCGTCGCCGCCACCATGGTCGCGCTGACCATGTCCCACGTAACCCTGCTCAAGACGGTCGGCGTCGGCCTCGCGGTCGCGGTCGTCGTGGACGCCACCGTCGTACGCGGCGTCCTGGTCCCCGCCCTGATGCAACTCACCGGCCGAGCGAACTGGTGGGCGCCCTCGTGGTCGTTGCCCCGGCGTCGCCCCCGCGAAGCCGGTGCGAAGTTGCCCGACGCGCGCACCGAGGCACACCCCGAACTCGTCGGCCAGGCAACGGACTCCACCGGCGACGGGGCGGACCGACCGCAGTCCTGACCACTGTCTCGGGGCCCAGGCCCGGGACCGCAATTCATCCGACTCACAAAGCCGTTCGGACATCCCGTGCCCGAACTCCCGCCATTACCCGTTCGGGGGATCCTATTTCCGACTCGACTCCCCCGAGGGCATAGAGTCTTCGCAATCGGCCGGCTTTCGCCGAGCGCACCCTACCCCCCGCCTTTTCGCGTAGGACGAATCGAGAATCGCCTGTGGAATCCATCTGCCGTCCGCTCAGTACTCACTCTCCACGTCCGGACCTCGTCACTTTCACGCCCCGGCCGCTCGCACCGATCAGGATGTTCACCATCCCCTATGCGGGTGCGGATGCTACGATGTTCGCACCGTGGGTGGAATACCTGCCGGATTCGGTCGAACTGACGGCCGTACGACTTCCGGGTCGCGGCGCACGGACCGGCGAGGTTTCACTCACCGACCCCGCCCAATTGAGCACGATGGTCGCGGAACTCGTCCTGGAATCCGACGACGACCGTCCCTACGTCTTCTTCGGCCACAGCATCGGCGCGATGATCGCTTTCGATACCGTGCGCGAGCTGCGCCGTTGCGGTCACACGATGCCGTCGCTGCTCGCCTTGTCCGCCGTTCCCCCGCCGCAGGGCGGCGCGTTCGCGCGCGCGTGCAGGCCGATCCTGGTGTCCGACCAGCCCTGGCGGCAATTGGGACTGACCGATCTACTTCCACCCGAGGTTTTTCGGGACCAGGGCGCGATGACGGCATTCGGACCACCGATGATGGCCGATCTCCTGTTGGCCCTTCAGCACCGATACGTCCACGAGCCGCCGTTGGATTGTGCGCTGAGTGTCTTCGGCGCGCGGGACGATACCCTGGTCGCGGTGGAATCCCTGTCGAATTGGCAGGAACAAACCACGCGGCCCGTGCGGCTGCGGACCTACCCCGGCGGCCACCTGTACGTCCACGAGGCATTGCCGAGTCTGCTGACCGACCTCTCCGCCGATCTGCGCGCCGCCGTCGGCGCGTTCTCCTGAATTCCGGGGCCGGCCGCCTCGTCGTGCGAATATGTCGAGTTTTTTGAAGTGAACCCGTGATTCGAGAATACGCAGGACGCGTGCGCACTGTGACGGGAGTCGCTTCCGGGATCGGACCGGCACCGCGTTCGCCCTCGCCTGACACGGCGCGCAGTCGGCCCTCTCCGACGTCGATGCGCAGCGGCTGGGCACAACTGCGGAGCGGGCCCCGCAGTCGGGCGCGGAACAGGTGCACGCCGACGTGGCGCAGCGCGCGCAGGCACAGGACTGGGCGGAGACCGCCGCGGAGCGCTTCGGCCAGGTCAACCTGGTGATCGACAACGCCGGCGTGGCGTTGACCGCGAGCGTCGAGTGGAGTGGGTCGACTTCGAGTGGATCACGGGCGTCAACTTCCGGGACGTGGCCCCACGGCACGAAATCCTTCCTCCCGCACCTTCGCCGTGCCGACCTCGCCCGCGGCGCCCACCTGGTCGACGTCTCCTCTTCGTTCGCACTGTTCGGCATGCCCATGCGCGGCGCGTACTCCGCGACGAAGGCGCCCCCGCGGACACGACGTCGGCCTGCTCGATCCG
>NZ_JBEXCV010000234.1:0-10214 GCF_040605455.1 Embleya sp. NPDC005575
CGACCGAGCGCCGACCCGGCTGTGGGTCGGCGCTCGGTCGTCGTGGATGGGTCCTGGGCTTTCGGTGCGCCCGGTGCGGTCGGGAACGGCTCGGCTCGGCTCGGGCACGGCGGCCCGGGTGAACGACGCGACTGGTCCACCCGGGCCGCCATGGTGGGTACGAATCCGGGCGGGGATGGAACCCCGGTTCCGTACCGGTACGGCGCGGCGGATCGGTCGGCGATGGCCGGGAGGGTGCGCGTCCCCCGCGCCATTGAGGGGGAAGGCCCGGCCGCCGACCGATCCGCAGCGCTCAGTTCCCTCGGCCCGCGGAGGCGGACGTCGGGTGGTCGGATGTCTCGGCCACCAGTCGGGGCAGGCAGTGCGCGCCCCGCCCGGTTCGCGTCTCGGCGTTGCGATAACCGCTTCTGGTGCCGCCGCCGCGGCCTCGGCCGGGCGACGAAGTGGAGCAGGTCATCTCAGTTCCCTTCCATACCTGAATGACGGCGAGAATCGTTCCAGGAGGAACCGTGTCGCGATCCGAGAGACCCGGTCGCCGCCGGCGACGACCGGGTCTCTCTGTGCGACAAGCGTGCGTCATGCGCGGGCCTCGGCCAAGTCCGCCCAGGCTGCGGGAATGTGACGTGAAGGGTAAGCCGATCTGGCGCTTGGCACCGGTCGAGGTCAGCTCGCCTCCTCGCGGCGCCGGGATGGCTCGGGGTTGGAATCGGTGGCATGGCGAACCGACTCGTCCACTCGCACGAAGCGATCCCGCAATCCCCGGCCGGCCAGCACGAACGCGTCCACGGCCGCGGTCAGTAGCGGATTGCGATTGGCGGTGCGATAGAGCGCGGACACCCGGCGATGCGAAGGCGTGTGCGCCAGCGGCACGCCGACCACGCCCTCCCGGGCCTGATAGGCCAGGCCCGGGACGATGGCGACGCCGGCTCCGGCGGCGACCAGACCCTGGACGACGTCGTAGTCGTTGCTGCGAAACGCGACCCTGGGCGCGAACCGATGTGCGGCACACACCCGGGACAGGCTCGTGGCGCCGGCCGTGTCCGGCCGCGTGGCCACCCACCGCTCCTCGGCCAGTTCGCCGACGTCGACCCCGTCCTCGCGAAGCGCGGGGTGTCCCCTCGGCAGCAGGAGGGCCAGGGTCTCCTCCACGAGCGGAAGAACCGTCAGCTCCTTCGGCCACACGCGCGGCACCAGGTCGTATGCGAAGACCAGGGCCAGGTCCAGATCGCCGCTTTGCACCTGCGGCACCAGGTCGTCAGGCTCGGCCTCGTCCAACAGGATCTCGGCGGTGGGATGCAGCCGGGTCAACTCGGCCACGGCGTGCGGCACCATGCGTTCGCCGGCGGTGGGGAACGTACCCAGACTCAGCCGGCCGCTGCGGCCTTGCACCACGTCGCGGATGTCGCGCTCCAGGCTGTCCAGCACGGCGATCGCGTCGCGCGCTCGATCGGCGATCGTGAAGGCGGTCCCGGTCGGCCGGATACCGTGTGCCTCCCGTTCGAACAGCGAGGTGCCCACGGCCCGTTCCAACGCGGCGATCTGCTGGGAAACTGCCGAGGCGGTGTATCCGGTGCGGCGCGCGGCGCGCGCGAACGATCCGGTGCTTACGACTTCGATGAGCGTGCGCAAGTGCAACGGGTTGAGCATCAGGATTCCTTGGCCTCGCTCGAACGAGGTCTCGGGCTGGCACCTCTAGGAACCGGCGGTGCGTGCCACGACGCTGTTGGAGCACGGTGTCCGTATCGATCGTTGGGATTGAGGGAGCGCTTCGACATGTCGGATGTCCTGTCGCTGATGGATCAGTGGGGGCCGGAAAAGGTCGTCTCCGTGTCACACACCCGAACCGGGATGAAGGGCGTGCTGGTGATCGACAACACCGCCCGTGGCATGGGTAAGGGCGGTACCCGGATGTCCCCGACCGTGAGTACCACCGAAGTGGCCCGACTGGCCCGGGTGATGACGTGGAAGTGGGCGGCGGTCGACCTCTTCTTTGGCGGCGCCAAGGCCGGGATCGTCTACGATCCGGCCGGCCCGGACAAGGAGGCCGTCCTGCGGGCGTTCGCCCGAGCACTTTCGAACGAGGTGCCGAGCGAGTACGTGTTCGGCCTGGACATGGGCTTGACCGAGGACGACGCCGCGATCATCCAGGATGAATTGGGCGATCGGGGAACGGCCGTCGGCACCGATGCGGTGCTGGGCGGAGTCCCTTACGATCGGCTCGGGATAACCGGGTTCGGGGTGGCCGAGGTCGCCGACGCGTTGCTCACGCATGTCGGCTTGCCGCTCCGGGGCGCGCGGGTGGCGGTCCAAGGGCTGGGCGCGGTCGGCTCGGCCGCGATCCGCCGCTTCGCCGAACTCGGTGCGACGGTGGTCGCGGTCTCCTCCGTGCACGGCGCGTTGTACGACCCGCACGGCTTGGACGTGGCGCAGTTGCTGAGCTTGCACGCGGACAGCGGCGATCTCGCGGTCAAGGAATACTCGGGCGGGACCGTGCACCCCCTGGGATTCGAACTGTCGGTGCCGACCGAGGTGTTGGTTCCGGCGGCGATTCAGGACGTGATCGACGAGTCGGTGGCCGCCACGATCACCCCCCGGCTGATCGTGGAGGGCGCCAATCTGCCCACCTCCGCGGCAGCCCAACGCGTGCTCGCCGATCGGGGCATCGTGGTGGTACCCGACTTCATCGCGAACGCGGGCGGCGTGGTGGCCGCCGGGTTCGCCATGGACGCGCGCTATTCGGCGTTTCGCCCCGATCCGGAGTCGATCCGCGCGACGGTGTCGACCAAGCTGCGGGAGAACGCCGTGCTCGTTCAAGAGGATGGCGCGCGTCGAGGGATCACCTCGCATGAGGCCGCGCGTTCGTTGGCCCAGGATCGGGTGTACGCGGCGATGCGGCTGAAGGGGCGGGTGCCGCGATGACCGCGTTGCCCCGGCGCGGACGTCGTGATCGCGCGCGATCATCGACCCGCGACCCCCTTCGCACGCCTGCGACGCGGTGAACTCCGACGCTCGATCCGGCTCAGGTGTACAGGTCCAGGGACAACGGCATCTGGCAGAAGGTCTCGATCTCCTCTTGGAGTTCGCGCACCCGCGTCTCGCGCGCCCGCATCGGACGGCGCAACCGTACGTGCACCACCATCATCAGAGAGACCAATCCGTGCACACGCCAGGCCGAGTCCAGTCGAAGCACCGGGCGCAGTGCCTCGGTGGTCGCCTCGATCTCGTCCAGGCTCGCGTAGGCAAGGGCGATGGCGACCCGGGCGAGCATCTCGTCCGAGCGCGAGTAGCCGGCGGGGGCGACCCCCTCGTAGCTGCTCAAGGCGCTCTCCGCGACCTCGATCGCCCGACGCTCCGCGCCGGGGATGAAGACCCGGGTCAGCGCCTCATAGGCACTTTGCCTGGCCGGATCGAAGTGCAACAGGCCGCCGACCTCGTCCAGTTCGTCCCGTCGGGACAACTCGCGGGCATCGGCGGCGGCGCGCAGTGCGGCCGAGGCCGCGAGGGCGTCCCCCAGCGTGGCCTGGGTCAGCGCGACGAGGGAGTGCAACCACACCGACGCCGTTCCCACTTCGGGGTCGCGCACGGAGGCGCCCAGTCGTGCATAGCGCAGCGCCTCGTGCACCCATCCGGCGCGATAGGCGATCAGTGACTGGACTCCGCGCAGCCACACTTCGGCGCTGGGGTCGCGCGCGTCCACGACCGCGCTCAGCACTCCCGCCTGGGTCGTCGCCAACGCCTCGCGGGTATCTCCCAGGTCGTGTCGGGACCACCCGTGGATGCCGAGCGCGAGTGCCTTCGTCAACGGGTCGACCTGCGAACCGTCCGGATCCGCGGACCGCGGCTCCACCGAGGTGGCGCACCGGCGCACGGCGACCAGTTTGTCGTAGATCGCCGGGAGGGCGGTGTGCGGATACACCGCCGCCAGCCGCCGGACGGCCGCCGCCGTCCGCGCCGGGGACAGGAACTCGATCGCGTCCGTGAGCTCGTCCAGGGCGTCGACCTTGTTCGGGAGTTTCATGCGTTATCTCTCCGCCGATGCGAGATCGTGCCTTACCTGCCGCCAGGATGCAGCCCTCGGGCGCGCGCGCAAAGGTCGTTGCGGTTACCCGAACTCGGTAAACCCGAAGGTAACCGGGTCGCCACCGACCGCATCGAATCGAAAAGATACCGTACGAATATTTTATCCTCAAAATGTTGCACCTGTCGACAACTGCCGCTGTTCGTGTCACGCCGCCGAATGTATGCTGCAAATCAGTTCCGCATCCCCCTTTTCCGGCAGGCGCCCGGATCGAGCGATGGCGCGGTGGCATTCGATCGTGATCCCGATCGATTCCGTAAGCGCTTTTCAACTGCGTGTCACCGCCGTGTCGCTTGTGCGCCGATTCCTGATATTGAGGAGCCCCCATGACAACTGGCCTCGTACCCGACCGGCCCGTCATCACCGTCGAGATCTCGGCGGACCAATCCGTACGCGTGGCCGGTGAAACCGTCCCGGTTCCGCCGGGGGGCGATCCGCGCGGGACCGCACTCGCGGTCGTCGCGGAGCAGGCGCGCCTGCTCGGACATCCGGTGCGGGTGCACGCGGTGGAGGCGGACGGGACGATCTTTCCGTTGAACGTGTACGCGGACCGCTCCATCGCCGAGGCGGGCGCGCCGATACCGGCGCAACGGCGTGGCCGGTTCGGCCGGCGTCGGGCCACGCCGGAGGCCGCGGCCCCGGCGCCGGCACCCGTACCCCTTCGGCCGCCGACCCCGCCCGTCGCGCTCGTGCAGCCCTCGACGACCGGATCCGCGCCGATGGCGCCTCAGCCGACCTGGGCCCCGCCGGGCGCCGCCACAGAGCCGGCGGTGCCCGCGACCCGCAGGCTCACCGCGTCCGACCGGCTGCCCGACGGACTGCCCGCGCCCAAGCGGGAGCAGCGGTTGGTGCTGGACCTGATTCGCGGCGCGGTGCAGGCGGGGGACAGCGCCCGGGCCTTGGCGATGGCCGCCGACCTGGACGCGTGCGCGGCCACAACGGCCGATCCGGCGGAGCGACTGGCCATGCGCGATGTGCACGGATATGTCGCCCTGGTCATGGGGCGACCCGAGTTGGCGGTGCGGTTGTACGCCGAGGCGGTCACGTTCGGTGACGCCTTGGCCGAGCCCGGGGAGTGGCCGGCGCGGATGGCCGCGAATGCGCACTTCTCCTGGTTGCGGGTCTCCGACTCGGCCGTGGCGGACGCGGTGGGCGAATTGGTGGTGGGCGCCTACGCGGCCGGTGGAATCGCGGATTCTCCCGGCGCGCGGGCGGCCCGCAGTCACATGGAGCGAGCGAGGGCTTGCGCCTGATCGCGCGGCGCGCCGACCAGACCCGATTCCGCGGCCCCGCTCCGGCGGGGCCGCGCCGGGCCGGTCAGCGTTGCGCGAGCGCGTGCGGCGGGAGCGGGTTCCCGCTCCCGCCCACCTGCGGCCCATCCCCCCACAGGTCGTGCAGGTCGTCCGGGAGGAGCGGGGCCCGGTATGCCGCGCGCAGCACGTCGGCGGCCACCGGTCCCGCCTCCTCGGCCAGTCGAACGAACCAATCGAAGCCGGCCGGATACGCCCACAGGTACGAGCGCAGCAGCGGGTTGGCTCCTCGGTCGCAGATCAGATCGGCGATCTGCTCGTCGGTCCAAAACGGCACCCGAGCCCGGGCGTGGGCCGCGCACGCGGTCACGCTCACGCCCCGGTTGATCGCCAGATGCAGTTCGCTGCGTACCAGTTGCAGGTAGTGGTCCAGTCGCACTCGCGCGATCAACACCGCGTCGTCGGGCGCCACGAACAACGGGAGTGCCTGGGCAAGCCCCTCCAGGACCACCTGTGTGGGTCCGTGTACGGACAGAACCCGCACCCACGGCACGTCCTCGCTGGTGCAGCGATGAGCGAAACTCGCCGCCTGGAGCCCGTGACCCAGGACCTCGTGCAGCGCGAACTGTCGGGCGCCGACCCGGGTGAAGCGCGCGTTGCGCGGGTTGAGCCGCAGCCGGACGTGCCGTCCCGCGCCGTCGAGCCAATAGGCCCAGTAGGCGTCGACATCGACGCACTCGATGGTCAGCTCGTAGCACGCCTCGGACTCGGTCACCTTGCGAACGGCCGGTTCGAAGTCGGCGGTCGCCGCGCGTATCTCGGCCGGCACCGAATCGGCGTCCAACGGCTCCTCGGCGATCCGCAACTCCCGATCGGTGGCGTCGTGCCAGCCGATCCCCAGCGCCCCCAACAGCTCTTGGGCGATTGCCGCGCGCTCGCCGACGTAGTCCACCGACCAGCCCACGGCGGCGCAGCCCTGGGTCGCTCGGACGTACTCGTCGAGACTTCGCCGCTCCCCCAACTGGGCGCCCAGATAAGCCAGATCGGCGTTCACCCGGGTGGCCAGACGCGGCGCGTCGGCCACCGCGGAGGTCGCCGCGAGGTCGCTCAGCCGCGCGTGCACCGCCAGCCGATCGCCGGCGGCGGTCACCGGCTCGGCCTCGGGAAAGAAGTCGAAGTCGATGATCGGGGCACCGCCTCGATCGATCTCCAGATGGTGCCAGGCGCGAATCGCCGCCTCGATCTCGTTACGCACTGTCATGGACCACATCCCAACGCAGGGTCACGTACTGATTGGCGTGCAGGTCTTGCCTGGACAACGTCACGTGCAGTCGATCCTCGTCGAGACTCCACCGGGTGTGCTGGGTCACCGAATTCTCCGAGCCGTCCGGATGTTGCTCGATCGCACCGCACCCGCGGAACTCGGTGACCCCGTGCTGGGTCACGCTCAGGGAGAAGTCTCGCGTAGGCCGCGCGATGGCCTGACGCCAGTACGTCGAGTCCACGAACAGCCCTCCCTCACACACGTATTCGATGACCGTAGTCTCCCCTGGTGGCACCGGTGGCGAGATCTGGCAGGCGAATTTACTCAGGCCGGTGGTGTCGTACAGCCGCTGGATGGCGATCTGCCGATCGCACGCGTCGGTGGGCGTGATGGTCAATCGACCCCGGGTGTGCTCGAACCACATCTCCCGGACCATGCGGGTGAGCGGCCGGCCCGTGAGGTTGAGCACCACCAGGCGGTAGGTCGACCGCACGTCTCCCTCGCGACCGACCTCGATGTCCACCTTCAGGGAGAGTTCGACCGCGTCCCCGAACGGATGTGCCGATTCTCCCGGCTCGTCCCACGGCACCGACTCCCCGTGATCGACCGCGATGGCTCGGACCGGATCCGCCGCCGGACCGGTGGCGTCCCCGGCGCGGTTCTCCTCCCACGGCTGGGGGGCCAGGCCCAACATTTCGCCGGGAATCCGCAACCCCTGGGAAACACGCTCGATGACGTGCTGCTGACGCACCTGAGCCCTTCCCTTGACGTAATCGCCCACCCTGCTGGGCGTCATCTCGCACAGCCGGGCCAATTTACTCAGTGTAAATCCGAGATCGTCCTGGGCGAGCCGGAATATGGCCCCCAGATCGCGGTCCGCACAGGCCCGAATCATGGCCGGCGTGGCCAACAATTCGGTGGGAAAGGGCTTGCGGTCATCGATTTTCGGCATATCGAACTCCCCGTCACGGGGCCGACCCGGCGCGGCCCGTGTAGTTACCGGCGAATTTATCAGCGTCGGGTAACGTCCTCGACCTTATGTCGCGCGTCCTATCCACCGAGACTGTACAAAAGAGCGTTCATTCGAACGCGGTCCGTGACATCCGATGTCGAAGCGATCGAGCAGGCGTATATACGATGTGGGTAAAAGGGATGATCAGGCATATATCAGCCGACCTCACAATCCGCCCGCAAGCCCTCGTGAATCCTTCCATCGATGCGAAGAGCCGGGAGACCATGTCCGCAGCCATCCCCTTCCGCCCCGTCCTGGTCCGGCAGAGGCCCGGCGGCCCCGCGGTCGACCCCGCTCCCACGGTCGAGGCCACCACGCATCGACGCGTGCTCTACCAGGGAACCGACGCGGCCGCCGTGCACGCGGCGGTGGCCTCGCGGTTGGGTCCGCATCGGCTGCACGTGCCCGGTGGGCGGGTCAAGGCGAACCTCCGGATACTGCACGAGGGCGAGATTTCCATCCTCGAACTCGCCTACGGCGCCCGCGCCGACATGTACTTCGACGGCACCACCACCGACCACCTGATCCCCATTCGACACCGCGGCTGGGGTCGGGTCGTCATCGACGACGTGGAAAGCGCACTCTCGCCCTGCGTGCTGAGCCCCGGCCGACCGGCCCGACTGAGTTGGGAACCCGACACCTCCGTGGTGATCGTCCGCATTCCGGGCGAGGTACTGGACCGGGCGGTCAACCGCGAAACTGTCGGGGATCGCCAAACGGCCCCCGCCCTCGGTCCTTACCTGGACAACACCGACCTCGGTGTCCGGCAATGGCTCTCGCTGGCCCGCGACTTCAGCGGGATGGTCGACGCGACCGGACACCTGGCCGGCTCGCGGTTGGCCGCACGGCACTTCGAACAGGCTCTGGTGCACGGTTTGCTCTCCTGCGCGCCTGCCCACGGCGCCGGCCCGCGACCCGAGACGGGGTCGAGCGAACCGCACGGTCTGCGCCGGGCACTGGCGTACTGCGCCCAGCACGCCGGCGAACCGATCTCGGTCGGCGCCATCGCGGCGGCAGCCGGGATGAGTGTGCGCACGCTTCAGGAGAAGTTCCGCATCCACCTGGGCGTGACCCCCGTGGGCCATCTCCGTCGAGTGCGACTGGCGGGCGCGCATGCCGATCTGCTGAGCGTGGCCGAGGGGCGATCCCGAGACACCGTCACCGACATCGCACTCCGGTGGGGCTTCGGTCACCTGGGCCGTTTCGGGTCGATGTACCGCGAGACGTACGGGCAATTGCCCTCGCACACCCTGCGCCACGGCACTGCGGGACCGGTGGTCTCCCGCGCCGCGGTCTGACCGGCGTCCCCGGCGCGCGGGTGGGGGTCGGCTACAGCGTCGGCGGGCCCACCGTGGCCTGGAAGTGCTCGCGGGCGTCCGAGGTGCGTCCGTTGCCGTACACGCGCAGCACCTCGGCCAGGCCCGGGTAGCGATTCGCGAGCAGTTCGGCCGCCGACTCGATCTCGGCAGCCGAGGCCACCGCGCGCAGCACCGCGTGCACCGCTGCGGCCGGGTCCGCGCGCGGCCCGCTCAGTACCTCGGGTCCGTTCAGTCGCAGGGCCGTGCGGGTGCTGGGCTGGTGCGAGCGGACGCGCTCCAGTGCGGCCTCGCGGTCGGCGATCGTCAGGCGGTCGAAGTCGGTCGAGGCAACGAGCGCCTCCACCTCCTGGAGTCGGGCCAGCACCGCCGGATTGCCGATCTTGGCCCGCTGACCGGACATCAACTGCGAGAGCATCGGCGCGGACAGGCCCAGCATCGCCGCCAGTTCCATCTGCGAGGTGCCCAGCCGTTTCAGCAGCCGCCGGAAACGATCGCTCAACGGCTCGCCGTACCACTCCATCTGTCGCGCCTGATTGCGCGCGATGGCTTCCTGGTCCTCCTGCGACTTGGCCACGGTGGCATCATGCACCGGGAACCACACGTTTGCAATTGCAATCACCCGGCGCATCGAAGGTCGCCTGGCGGGTCCGGCCCGACACCGACTCACCGGCGGACTCATGACGTCGAGATCGGTATCCAGCGATACATCCCATTATCCCGATAGGTGCAGCGCACACGTTTGCCGTCCGATACGGACGCTTCCGCTGATACTTCGTACCAATTGCACGCGCCACCGGGCACGATCTCCTGCGGTACCGACGTAGACACCCGGGACGCGGGCGGGTCGACCGTCCCCTTGTCGGTCGAGCCGCCATCTTGCGTACGCGAGGGAACGGGCACGCTCGGCGGGGCGGTCGGGCGGGGGCCGACCGGATCGTCCTCGCCGCCACCCGCGGCGATCACGGCGGTCGTCACCGCGGCGACGGCCAGCACGGCCGCGACGATCGCCCACGTGCCCCGGTGTCCCACCCGCCGGGGCGCACCGCGATTTTCGGCCGACACGAAGGGGATGGACGATACGGGAATCGGGTCGGCGGCGTTTCGCTCCGCCGCGCGCAACCACAGCGAGATCGACGCCTCCCCGCATTCGGGGGAAGCGATCGGAATCGACGGCGCGACGGCCGGATCCGGTGTGGGCGCGGTGACCCGAGCGGCGGACGGGGGCCCGGCGGCCGTATTCCGGTGTCGCGCGTCGGGGACGGACATGTGACGTTCCTTCAGGCTGACTCGG
>NZ_JBEXCV010000235.1:0-9956 GCF_040605455.1 Embleya sp. NPDC005575
TCCGACGCGGCTGCGACCGCCGCCGGGACCGACCCCGGCCCCGAATCCACCGGCGCCGACACCCCCGTCGTACCCCGCGCTCGTCGAGCCGACGGCGAATCGGGAGGCCGGGCGGCGCGCCGGGCCAAGCCCACCGGGCACGGCAAGCCGCGTCGTTTCCGCAAGCTCAAGATCACCGCGCTGGTGATGTCGGTGGTGCTGGTCGCGCTCGGGATCACCGGCTATGTGATCTGGGAGAAGCTCAACGCGAACATAAAGCACAGCAAGCTCAACACCAGCGACGTCGAGGTGCCCAAGGTGGCACCCGACGAGTTCGGCCGCACGCCGATGAACATCTTGATGATCGGCTCGGACGGCCGCAACGATCCGACCGACTGCAAGCTGGGCGGTGCCTGTGACGGCGGCGCGCCGCGGGCGGACGTACAGATGTTGCTGCATGTGTCGGCGGACCGCAGCAACGCGTCGGTGATCAGCATTCCGCGCGACACGCGGGTGCAGATCCCGACCTGCACCGACCCGAAGACGAAGCAGAAGTTCGCACCGATCAACACCACCATCAACGAGAGCCTCGGGCGCGGCGGACCCGGATGTGTGGTCGGTACCTGGCAGTTGCTCACCAAGCTGTACATCGATCACTTCATGATGGTGACCTTCTCCGGCGTGGTGTCGATGGCCGACGCGGTCGGCGGCGTCGAGGTGTGCGTGCAGTCGAACATCCAGGACGAGCAGGTCGACTACGTCAACGGCGAGCGACACCTGGTGGGTTCGCATCTCAAGCTGACCGCCGGCAAGCACACCATCCAGGGCGAGGACGCGCTCAAGTGGCTGCGCACGCGCCACGCCTTCGAGGACGGCAGCGACGTCGGACGCACCCACGCGCAGCACATGTACCTCAACTCGATGGTGCGCACGCTCAAATCGAACAGCACGATCACCAACCCGATCAAGCTGTTCAACGTCGCCGACGCGGCGACCAAGTCGCTGACCGTCGACGACGGACTCAACGGTCTGCAGAAGCTGACCTCGCTGGCGACCACGCTGAACAAGGTGAACACCAACCGGATCACCATGACCACGATGCCGCACGACGCGGATCCGCAGGCGCCGGAAGAACACCTGGTCCCGGCCGCGTCCGCCGAGACGCTGTTCAAGATGGTGCGCTCGGATGTCGCCTTCGACAAGAACGGGCCGCAGCCCGGTACCGAGACAACCGCACCCACCACGCCGCAATCGCCGCCGCCACCCGCGTCGAACGTGAAAAAGGCCGCGATCCGGATCACCGTCGTCGGCGCGACCGGAAGCACCCAGGCCGGCGCGGTCACCGAAGGGCTGGTCGCGCAGGGCTTCACCAATGCCGCCAAGGGTCCGGCCGGGGTCAAGCGGCAGACCAGCACGGTGATCTTCCCGGCCAAGGACCAGGAGCAGGCCCAGGCCGTCGCCGACGCACTCGGGCTGCCCGCCACCGCGCTGTCCCCGCAAGCGAACGCGACCCACGTGACGGTGCAGATCGGCACCGACTGGGGTACCGGCCCGACCTTCAAGGGCAGCAAGGGCGGCACCACCACGGCACCCCCGTCCACGCCGCCGGCTCTGCCGGCCGGCCAACTCCCCAGCGGCTCCTCCGCCCTGAACGCTTCGGATGAGGGCGCCTGCATGAAGGTCTACACCGAGGCCAAGGACCGTAACGGCAAACCGATCTACACCTGGTAGTCCGCGGCGGCAACAGCCTTGCGGCGCCTGGGCACAGCCTGGTGGGTGACCCGCCGGCCGAGGGTGCTCGAAGGCGCAACTCGGCGGCGAATAAAGCTGATTCCGACGCAATCGTCCCGACACCGGGTCGGCGGTGCGTCGGAAAGACGGTAAGGTGGCCCTACCGAAGACACTTCGTACGTCGGTTTCCGCGCCGACGCCGTCCTCGGTGGGCGAGGACGATCGGCCGGGTCGGCCGGGTCCCAGGATGGATCGCCGGGCTGCCCGGGGACCGCCGTTCGCCCACCGACCGAGCGCACAGCGCCACTTGCGCCACCGTCCGCCGTGGGCCGCCACGCCCGCGTCGAACTCTCAGCCCACCGGCATCCGCCGGTCCGCTCACCGGCACCCGCCGGCCGAGCGGCTTCGGCGCCGAACTCCCGCCGCCCCCCGGGGCGTGTCGTCCGAAGTCGGTGCGCGCACGGTCCGACCCGCAGCCGGTTCCCCCGGCTGCGGCCCCCCATGCCCCGAACCACCGGCGACCGGGCCCAACCCCCGGATCCGGACGACTGGAAACCAGGTGCCCTCGATGACCGCCATCCCCCACCATCGCACCGCCGGCCAGGCCGGCCCGACCACCGTCGCCCAGGCCATGCGACCGGCCGAGCTGCGGATCGACACGAACACCATGGTCGACAAGGCCATCGACATCATCCACGCGGCGGACGTCGACCACGTGATCCTGCACGCCGAGGACGGCCGCTGCCTCGGCATCGTGCGCCGGGCGCAGCTCGCGCCGTACCAAACCCGCTCGTGGTACACCGCGCGCACGCCGATCGGGAACATCACGCACGATCGAGGCCCGTTCGCCCGCCCGGAGATGCCCGCCATCGAGGCGCTGGCCACCATGCGCGCCCGGGGCATGCGAGTGTGGGCCGTGACCGACGAGGCCGGCCGGGCCGTGGGCCTGCTGACCCCGGACGCGCTGCGCGCGGTGCTCGCCGGCACCCGCAGCCCGCTCAGCGCGGCGGCCTGACCTCCCGACGCCGCCCGCGTCGTGCACGGCGGTGGTGATCTCCCGCCAACGGGCGACCTGTTCGTCGGTCCACAGGCCCGGGATTCCCGGGCCTGCCTTGCCGAGCGGGTGGATCGAGACCCCCTCGGTGATCAGCAGGCCGGCACCGGCCCGCTGGGCGTGGTGGGCCGCGGCGTGTTCGCTCCGGCACGCCGGTCGTGTCGTCCGCTCGGCCCCGGGTCATCGGGGCCATCGCGATCCGGTTGGGCAGGTCCAGCACGCCGTGCCGTGCGGGGTCGGCAACGGATTCGTAGTGGTGGTCGACGCGGCTTCCGTTCGTTCGTGTGCTCTGGTGCGCAGGACATCGCAAATTGCAGCGGTCGAGTGCGGTGACGTCGGTTGCGGGACATCGCGGTTCAGCGGTCGAGTGCGGTGACCTCGACCTCGATCAGCCAGTCCGGCCGGGCGAGCGAGGAGACCTCCAGGAGGGTGTCGGCCGGGTACGGCCGGGACAGGAACTCCTCGCGCAGCACGATCACGTCGTCCAGGTTCTCGGCCATGTTCCGGACGAAGATGCCGACCTTGACCACGTCGGCGAGGGTCGCTCCCGCCTCGGCGAGCACCCGTTCCACGTTGCGGAAGGCCTGCCGGCCCTGCTCCGCGAAGCCGCCCTCGACGGTGCGCCCGTCCTCGCCGAAGCCGGCCTGCCCGGACACGAAGATCAGGCCGCCGGCCCGGATGGCCTGCGAAATCTTGTAGGGCTCGTACCAGTCCGGCGTGGTGGCGACCCGCTCGATGCGCGCGATCGCGGCGGCGGCACCGGTGGCGGTGGAGATGGTCATGGTTGCTCCCGGATTCCAAGAAAGTGCATGCACATACATTGATTGCTTGTGCATGCATAATCTGGCACTGCATGTAATCTGCTGTCAACAGCGGTCTCCCGCCCCCGCCACCCGGCGGCCGACGGGAGCTCGACCGGAAGGGCCACTCGACCGAACCGCGAAAGGGGACGGTGCCATGGACGCCAAGCTCTGGGAGCAGGTCGTCGTGCTGCACGCGCGCGTCGAGCACGACCTCGGCAGGACGCTGCAACGGCGGCACGGGATAGGGCTGTCCGAGTATCGCGCGCTCTCCCGGCTCGCGGTCGCCCCCGACGGCGAGTTGCGCATGCAGGAACTCGCCGACTCGATCGGCCTCAACCAGAGTTCGGTCAGCCGGCTCGCGGTCCGCCTGGAAACCGACGGCCTCACCCGACGCGACCTGTGCCCCAAGGACCGCCGAGGGGTGTACAGCGTGATCACCGACGAGGGACGCACTCGCCTGACCGAGGCCGGTGCCACCTACGCGGAGGCACTGACCACCGCACTGGCCAAGGCCGCCGCCGATCCGCACCTGGCGGACGTGGCGGCGGCCTTGGCCGCGATCCCGGTCGCGGTGTGACGCCGATCGGGCGAGGCGCTCAGCGCTCGGCCAGGAAGCGGCGCTGGTCGCCGAGGTAGCCGGCGGCGAACAGATCGCGCGGTGCGAAGATCGCCGTGAAGTAGGTGTCGAGCTGTGAATCCTCGATGTCCTTCTCGACCATCGAGTGCGCCGCGCCCGGATAGCGACGCACCGTCAACTCGGCCCGTCCGCCGAGCAGTCGGCGATATTCCGCCTCGGTCTCCGCGACGTCCACGTTCACATCGTGCCCGGCCAGCATCAACAACACCGGCACGCGCACCCGAGCCAGATCCGCGCTCGCGTCCTCGGCGAAGTTCTTGCGGGCGAACACCCACCGATCCGCCGGCATGTCCGCCGCGTCGCCCAGCGCCGCGCGGTACTGCTCGTAAGTCGCACCCTGCTCGATCAACTGCCGGGTCCGGTCGCTGCGCCGGACCTCGTCGTCGATCCGTGCCGCGGACGCGTGGTCCGCGCGCAGCTCGGCCAGCAGGTTGTAGCGGCCCTGGCGCAGCCAGTTGATCGCGGGCGAGACGGCGATCACGAACCGCACGTCCGGGGTGCGTGCGGCCACCCTCGGCAGCACCCAGCCCGCCTGACTGGCCCCCCACAACCCCACTCGCGCGTGGTCGACGTCCGGCCGGGAGCGACTCCAGGCGATCGCCGCCTCGGTCTCCCGGACGCGGTCGTCCATGCTCTGGTCGAGCCAGTTCCCGGGGGTGCCGTCCACTCCCGGCTTGTTCCAGGAGAGCGTCGCGTAGCCGGCCCTGGCATATGCCTCCATCTGCGGCCGGTAGAAGCCGTCGTTGGTGGCGTTCTTCGCGCCGTCGCCGTGCACCAGGACCACCAGCCCGTACGGACCGCGTCCGTGCGTGGGCTTGGCCAGCACGCCGTCCAGCCGCTGCGCCCCGTCCTGGAAGGCGATCCGCTCCTCGTTGAGGTCGTACGTGTTCGCGTAGTCCGCGTACACCGTCGCACCCAGGCCGACCAGGAGCAGCAGCGCGACGATCGCGCCGCCGATGGTGAGCCCGCGATGGCGGCGCATGGTCGATCCGAGCTTCATGTCTTGGACTCCTTCGCGCGGCTCCACGTACTTCGTGCCGCATTCCGGCATGGCAAAACTATCGTGAGCACAACGCTCGTCTGTCAAACGAACGTTTCGACTATGCTGCTTCCACCGAGCCCGGCATGATCGACCCGGGCCGGACCCGACGACGCGTATCCACCCGCGTCGACGCCGCCCGGCCCGAGACGCCCAAGCCGACCCGCACGACCCCCGGAGGCAGCGATGGACCAGGCGAGCGAGCCGAACGCGCGAAGCGGTGCGGATCACCCGCGCCCCGGTGCGCCGCACCTGCGACGCGGACTGCCGCCGGACATGCGCCGCCGGGCGGCCGAGCTGTACTGGGAGGCGTTCGGCCGCAAGCTGGGCGCCGCGCTGGGCCCGCCCGAGGCCGGCATCGCGTTCATCGCCGAGCACCTGAACGCGGACCGCGCGATCGCCGCGATCCAGGACGGCGTATTGGTGGGCGTGGCCGGCTACACCCACGGCGGACGCGGCTTCACCGGCGGCTCCGCCGGCGATGTGCTGCGCGCGTACGGCCGCGTCGGCGGCCTGCACCGAGTCGCCATCCTGGCCCTGCTCGAACGCCGGCCCAAGCCGACCGAGTTGGTGATGGACGGGATCGCCGTCGACCCGAGCCGGCGCGGCCTGGGCATCGGCGGCCGGCTGCTCGACGAGGTCGCCGCGCTGGCCCCGGAGCTCGCCTGCCGGCAAATCCGGCTCGACGTGATCGACGTCAACCCGCGCGCCCGCGCGCTCTACGAACGACACGGCTTCGTCGCGACCCGAACCGAGCACACGCCCTATCTGCGCGGACTCATGGGCTTCGGAGCCGTGACCACGATGATCCGTCGGATCGGCCCCCGGTCGACCGGCACGCGCGGGTGAGCGCGGTGGGCCCGGCACCGCGCTCGTATGCTCGGGCCATGCCAGGAACGCCAGGATTCGACCCGGTCGAGATCCCGACCCGCACCCTCGTACACGCACTGGTGCGGCCGGACGGCAGCGTCGACACCGGTGAGCTGTACACCGTCGCGGGCGTGCTCGGGATGACCGACCAGCAGGTGCGGCTGTGCATCAAGCGCCTGGTCGCCGAGGGCCGGTTCACCCACCGAGGACGTGGTCGCAAGGCGGTGCTGAGCGCGTCCGAGGCCACGTTGCGCACCCTCGAACCCAACGTCGAGTTCGTCCGTTACGCGTTTCGCCAGGACCGCGGCCTGGAACCGTGGGACGGCGCTTGGCGGTTGGTCGCGTTCGCGATCCCGGAGTCCGCGCGATCCGCGCGTGACGCGCTGCGCGACGCGATCCTGCGCCTGGGCGGCGCGCCGCTGCACGGCGGGCTGTACGTATCCGCGAACGAATGGACCGAGCTGATCTCGGCCGAGGCGTACCGCCTGGGCGTATCCGACGCGGTCACCCTGCTCACCAGCCGGGACCTGCGGATCGGCGCGCTGGAGCGGCCGCCGGCGCTGGCCGCCCACCTGTGGCCGCTGGCCGAACTGGCCGAGCGCTACCACAAGCTGATCGAGATCACCCGGACCCGGCTGGCCCGGCTGGAATCGACGGATGCCTTCGACGACGTCGAACTGCTCACGATCGGGGTGGAGTTGACCGTCGAGTTCGGTCGCGCGATGGAGCCCGACCCGCTGCTGCCACCGGAGTTGCTCCCGAACCCGTGGCCCGGCCGACAGGCCCGCGACCTGCTGTCCCGGGCATGGGCGGCGGTCATCGACCGCGACCACACCGATGCGACTCGGCGACTTTACCGGCTGTACGAGGACACGAACCGACCCTGAACAACGCCCACTCGGACCGACCGACACGGCCGGCCCGTCCGGCGTTCGAGGACAAAAGCCCCCGCCGACCACACGGCTAAAGTGTCTCGACGAAGTCGCGGACCGTCCCTCGATGGTCGTCCAGCCGCCAGGCAAGCGCCAGTTCGCTCGGGCTCAACCCGCTCACCGGGATCGCCACCGTCCCGGGCCGCTGATAGATCGCCGCGTTCCCGGCCGCGATCAGCACGATGCCACTGCCCTCCTCCCCGCCGCGAAGGTCTCGTCCGCGTTCGACACCGTCGCCCCCACCCGCACCGGCCGGCCATCCCGATGATCGATCGCCAACCAGTAGTCCCGCAGCGGCCCCGCGGTAGGAGGCAGCGCCAGGAACGGCTCGTCCAGGAGCTCCGCGAACGCGACCTCCGAGCGCCCCGCGAGCGCATGGTCCTCGCGCACCACCACGCACCTCGGCTCGGTCGCCACCACCCGCGTCGCGAACGCGTCCTGGTTCGGCAGCGGCAACCACACCAACGCGACGTCCACGCGCCCCTCGGCCAGCCCCGCCGTCGCGTCGTCCCAGTCGATCTGCCGAATCTGCAGGCGCCCGTCGGGCCGCCGCACCGCGTACCCCTCCCGCGCCCGCTGCAACAACCCGCGACCCACACTCGTGGACAGCCCCACCCGCAACGACGCGGCCTCGGCCGCGACCGCGTCGCCCACCGCGCGCTGCGCCTCGTCCCAGCAGCGGATCACCTCGCGTGCCGCCGGCAACAACGCCGCGCCGGCGGCGGTAAGCGTGACGGCCCGCCGGTCCCGGTCGAACAGGCGGGTCCGAAGCCCCTCCTCCAATTGGCGTATCTGTTTGCTCAGCGCGGGCTGCGACACGAACAATCGCTCCGCGGCGCGGGTGAAGTTGAGCTCTTCGGCGGTCGCCACGAAGTACCGAAGGTCTCGCAGGTGCGTGTCCATAGCCTTTGGTTATCACAACCGGTCTTGGACCCGGCGCGGTCGTTCACCCGACGATGGCCGCATCCCGGAAAAGAAGAGGAAGTCATATGCGATACCGCCTGTTCGGCAACACCGGCCTGCGCGTCTCCGAGCTGTTCCTGGGCGCGATGACCTTCGGCGGCGAGGGCACCGTCGGCGCGGGGCTCGACGAGAGCCGCCGAATGGTCGACGTGTACGCGGACGCCGGCGGCAACGTCGTGGACACCGCGATCAACTACCGCGACGGCGAAAGCGAGCGGATCGTCGGTGAAGTACTCGACGGCCGCCGGGACCGATTCGTGCTCGCCACCAAATACACCGTCACCCGCGACCCCGCCGACCCGAACGCGGCCGGCAACCACCGCAAGAACCTGACCCTGTCGCTGGAGACCAGCCTGCGTCGACTGCGCACCGACTACATCGACGTCTACTGGGTGCACCTGTGGGACCGGCATACGCCGATCGAGGAGACCATGCGCGCGCTCGACGACGCGGTCCGGGCCGGGAAGATCCTCTACATCGGCATCTCGGACACCCCAGCGTGGGTGGTCAGCCGGGCCAACACCCTCGCCGAGTGGCGGGGTTGGACGCCCTTCGCCGGGCTCCAGGTCCCGTACAACCTGCTGAATCGCGACATCGAGCGTGAACTGCTGCCGATGGCCGAGGACTTCGGTCTCACGGTGGCCGCCTGGGGACCGCTTGCGAGCGGTCTGCTGTCCGGAAAGTTCACCCGTCCCGGCGGCGCCGAGGCCGGCACCCGGATCTCGCCCGAATCGCTCGGCGAGCGTGACCACGCCGCGGCCCGTGTGGTGCAGGAGGTGGCCGACGAACTCGGTGTGACCCCGTCGCGGGTGGCCATCGCCTGGACCCGGGCACACTCGCGTGCCGTGCACCCGATCGTCGGCGCCCGCACGGTCGAGCAACTGCGCGACAACCTCGGCGCGGTGGACGTGGTGCTCCCCGAGGACGCGCTCCGCCGACTGGCGGCGGCAACCGACCACACGGCCGGGTTCCCGACCGACTTCATCGCCGCGACCAGCCCGTGGGTGTTCGGCGACACGTTCGACCGTCTCGACGGGCGGCGCTGACCCGATGGCCCGCGTCACCGAGCCCGTGACCGCCCAGTCCACCACCGCCCAGTCCACCACCGAGTCCACGGCTGCCGACCCGAGCCACCGGGCCACCCCGATCTCGCTGGTCACCGGCGCCAATCGCGGCATCGGGCTCGAGGTGGCCCGCCGGTTGGGCCTGCTCGGGCATACCGTGCTGCTCGGCGCCCGTGCGCCCGAGGCGGCCGAGTCCGCCGCCCGTGACCTGCGCGCGGCGGGTCTGGACGCCCATCCGGTGCACCTGGACGTGACCGACGTCGCCGGCGTCCGGCACGCCGCCGCCGAGGTCGAGCGTCGCTTCGGTGGCCTGGACACGCTGGTCAACAACGCCGCGATCACCTACGACACGTGGCAGCGCGCGACCGACGCCGACCTGGCCGTGGTGGTCGAGGCGAGCGAGACCAACCTGTACGGACCGTGGCGCACGGTGCAGGCGTTCCTGCCGCTGCTGCGCCGCTCGGCCCATCCGCGCATCGTCAACGTGAGCAGCGAGGCCGCGTCGCTGACCAACATGGGCGGCGGTACGCCCGCGTACACGATCTCCAAGGTCGGCCTCAACGCGCTCACCCGCATGCTCGCGGCCGAGCTGCGCCCCGACCGGATCCTGGTCAACGCGATCTGCCCCGGCTGGGTGGCCACCGACATGGGCGGCCCCGGCGGGCGCCCGGTGGAAGCAGGCGCCGCCGGCATCACCTGGGCAGCCACTCTCCCCGACACCGGCCCCACCGGCGGCTTCTTCCGAGACACCCACCCCCTGCCCTGGTAACACCCCCATCCGGCTCCCGAAATCCAGCCCGTCCGGCGCTTGAGGACCCCCGAAAGCCACCCACCCAACCAATCCAGCCCGTCCGGCGCTTGAGGACCCCGAGAACCACCCACCC